>CAZOGG010000026.1:0-7628 GCA_964579565.1 uncultured Candidatus Saccharibacteria bacterium
AATGACCAGAAATCTTCTCCTCTATCCTTGTTGTATGTCTTGCTGGTTATAATAATGTCTATAGAATCTTTTATTAATGATAATCTTCTAAATTGATCTTTGTTGGACCTGAATTTACCATCTCTGAAAATCAGATGATTAAATCCCTTATTTGTGAAATAAATTTTTTCATTATTTAAAGCCGGACACTCTACATATCCAATCTTTTTGTATTCTTCTCTAGCTTTTTTGATTAATTTCCTATGATCATCTTGTAACATTCATTCAATGTAACAAAGTGGGTATTAAGAAAAGCTTAAGAAAAGTGTCGATTTTCACCATTCGACAATACAAATAAATATTTAGCAATATAAAATAAATTTTTACAAAAGAAAGGGCCAGCAACTCTGTAGTTGCTGGCCGTTTTATTCCGGTGGTAGAAAGCGTCCATGGGCCGCTTGTTGTATCTCGCTGACGACAATGTCCGACAATGTCGTCTGGCGTCCTATGTAGACCACTCTACACAAGAGACTGGGGGAAGAACAATTCTGATTTGAAACTCTGATAACTCCAGATATCTTTTGCGTGAATAGTCTCCGCTTCGCGCATAGAGGATTCCTTCTGGGGGCCACACTAATTGTAGAACTTGGGGCACAAACTGATGTGCAATATTACGAAGTGTGTGACTACTTCATAAGCCCATCCATAACCATCGAACTGACGAACCTCTGAACTACCGAATCTCAAAAAACCCGCTTTTTGACTCATAATATGGCTTGGCTAGGCTTTTAGTTCCCATGGAACCTAATTCCTACCATCAAGGTGCGCCTTTAATGTACTGAACCAAACTGAACCTTGATGAGAATAGTATATCACAACCACATAAATTGTCAAGCGATTTCACATCGAGATTAAGTTTATAAAGCAAATATGGCTTTATTAAGCCATATCTTAAATAGTCTTATTTCATTTCCCTACTTCGCCACCTGCACCGCCTCCTCAAACTGTATTGATAGTAACTTCGAAGCCCCATCTGAACCCATAGTTACGCCATATAATACTCCAGCACGAGACATTGTCTCACGATTATGAGTAATTAGAATTAATTGAGAATATTCAGACAAATTAGAAATCATATCTCCGTATTTACGAGAATTAGCTTCATCAAGCGCTGCATCTGTTTCGTCTAGAATGATGAAAGGTGGAGGATTAACTTGTGATACTGCAAATAGCAATGCAATAGATGTCAGCGCTCTCTCACCTCCAGATAGCATCATAAGTCCCTTAACCTTCTTGCGAGGTAAGTTTACATTTATCTCAATTCCCTCTTCTCCATCCTCTTCTTCCATTACAATTTCTTGATCATCAGATAATGGTAATTCTGTATCAGATCTTCGCTTCTTTCTCTTCTCTCTTATTACATTCAGTGACGCGCTTCCACCACCGAACATTAATGAGAAGTACTGCTGGAACTGAGCATTTATCTTCAATATTCCTTCTTTGAATTCTACATCTATTCTTGCATCTAAATCTGCTATCAAGTCATGCAGGCTCTTTCTAGAATTCTCAAGATCAGTAAGCTCACGCGCCAAGAACGCATCTCTCTCCTCGACTTCCTTATACTCTTTCATGATATCTATACTATTACCCGCACCAGAATCTTCTATTCTTATTTTTATCTTCTCGATATTTCTCAATCTATCATGTTGAACTGGTCTTTCTTCTTGGTTAAGAATTATGTCTTTATAGTCCACAGCTTCTCTGCCGACTATTGCATAGGCTTCCTCAATTTCCCTTTTGAATGATTGCTCTTCTATGACCAGCTTCTCTTCATTTGATTTTATACCATTCATCTGACCTCGTAATTCATTCTGTCTAGCGATTATTCGAAACACATTCTTCTCTGCATCTCTATTAGAATCCTTCTCTACTTCTATTCTTTGTCTTAATTCATTGTATTCAAGAGTTTTAATTCTCTCATCTTCATCAAGATTTTTTAGATTTTTGTCTAATTGATTCTTCTTGTTTGTCAGCTCAGATATTTCCTTCTCAGTCTCTGAAATTAGAATAGAATCGGACTTATTCTTATGTGAAGAAATGAAACCGAATAGAAGCTTCTTAATCTCTTCTATTGTCTGTAATATGTCTATTTTATTTGCTATTTCCTCAACATCACGAAGGTAGACGGTCTTATGTTCATCATTAGTTTGTTTCTCTTTCTCTTTATTAATAACTCTTTGTCCAGCATAAATCTCTCCATCTATTCTTCCTATTTCCCTCATTAGACTATCCTTGTCTAATCTGATTTTGTGTAATGAAGATTCAAGGGAAATTAACTCATTGCTTTTGGCATCTCGATTCTTACTTTGTTCTAGGATTCTTCTTGCTTCTGCTATTTCATTATCAAGATCAGATAATTCCTTGGAAATGGGATTCTTCTCGGTATTTATTCTGTCTCTTTCTGACTTGAGATACACTTCTTCTCTCTTGAAATATTCTCTATACAATTTCCTTAATTCCTCTCGTAATTCTTGAACCTTCTCAACTTTCTCAACTTGTTTCTTAAGAAATTTAAGATGAGGAGCTATTTCTCTTCTTAGAGATTCTACGGACTTCATATTCTCTTCTGTCTTTTCCAATTTCCTCTGGCTTTCTGTCTTTTTGTATTGATAAATCTTTAACCCAAGTGCATCCTCTATCATTTCCCTTCTCTCACGAATATTAGCATTAAGAATGCGATCAGCTTCTCCTTGAGAAATTATATGATGACCAGAAGCACCTATATGTGCACCAGCAAGCAACTCAACAATATCCTTGAGTCTAACAATTGAGCCATTTATGAAATATTCGTTCGAACTATCGCGATGTACTACACGCTCAATAGTGACTTCGTCGAAGTCTACATTTAGAATTCTCTTGCGATTATCGAACACAACCTTTACACTGGCTCTGTTTATTCTCGCACCATCACCTCCTCCATTGAATATCAAATCCTCACCTCTCTTACCTCTCATGGACTTTATACTCTGCTCTCCAAGAACGAATCTGAACGCCTCTGCAACATTGGACTTACCAGAACCATTGGGGCCTACAATAGATGAAATGGGAGAAGTGAAATTGAGATTGGCCTTCTTGGCAAAGGATTTAAAACCAGAAATCTCTAGGGATTTTAGATACATGCCTGATATTTTATCATACTAGCTAGCTTTATAGAAAATTATTTTGAAGCGAAGTTATTATCCTGTATTTTATTTAATTCAGCCAAGTATCTATCCCTCATTTCTGAATCTGCTAGAATATCCTTATATATTCTGATTTCATCAACCAATCCGTTTCGAATTTCATCACCACCACCGTTAAAGAAGCCGCTTACTCTAACAGGAGAAATATCGAATGTCCCTCCTTCTATATAACTAATCTCACCAACCCTCCTTCCATATATCCTCGCACTGTCTGAGTACTACCTGATGTTCCACCAGTCCAACTCATCCCAATATTTACCCATTCATTAAGCTTAGCGGTACCCAAATCTATTGTCGAAGGAGGATTACCGCCACGCATAATTCTTAAAGTACTACCAACAATATAAAAATAGATTCTATTAGATGAATTGCCCTGAGTTGAGAATATATATTGTGTACCAGAAAGAACAGCAGGCTTAACCCATAGCGTAATAGTACCTCCATTTAATGATGATCTAGCGAAAGCAGAGTTGGTTGGAAATGTTATCTGTGCATAATCTGAAGCAGCTGGGAATCTAATTGCATTACCAAACACCCCAGTCTCAACGACTGGTGTTCCCAAAACATTGAGGTCTAATAAATTGGGAGAATCATCAGCTATCTTCGATGCTGATATTGCCTCCATCTTCCAATGTGCACTGGCGTCAGCACCATAATTTCTATAAATCCCCACATCGAATTGCTTACCAGCACCAACATTTGCTCTATCTCTAGCCGTAGAGAGTGATGCGAGTACAACAGAAGATAATAAACCGATTATTGAAATAACAACGAGTAATTCTATTAATGTAAAACCCCTTAAAAAGTTTTTAGAATTCATAAGAAGCATTATAACACTACCAACCTTTCACCTCCAAGGCTTTCTCGGCTGCTTTCTGTTCTGCTTCTTGTTTGGACATTCCTGAACCAAGTGCGATCTGAACATCTCCGATAAATACTCCTAGTGTAAATAGCTTGCTATGATCTGGACCTGTTTCCTTAACAGTTTTATATGATGGTGTAAGACCAGTAACTTCCTGTGCTCTTTCTTGGAATCGACTCTTGGGATCTAACCAAGTCTTGTTCTTAACTATTTCATCAATATCTATTACCTCCAGTAATTGAGCGGAAATGAAATTCGCCGATGCATCATATCCTTTATCAAGATAAACCGCCCCTATAATAGCTTCTATTGTATCTGCATGAATGATTGATCTTGCTCTGCCGGTATCCTTTGACTCTCCTTTTGATAACAACAGATATTCATCAACTCCAATATGTAATGCAACCTTGGATAGACTATGTGTATTAACAAGAGCAGAACGATATGAGGTCAAATCTCCTTCATTCTTGTCTGGATATTTCCTAAATAGGAAACTCGTAACAACTAGCTCAAGAACAGCATCACCAAGGAACTCCAATCTCTCATTATGTTCAAGTCCTGCTCCTTTATTCTCATTTAAATATGAACGATGAGTACAAGCCCTCTTAAGAAGAGAGATATCATTAAATTCAATATTGATTTTTTCTGCAAATTTTTGAAAGTCGGGCATAAATTGTTATTTAGTTTATTTCTTTGAACTTAGAATTGTAATGGCCTTGGTTACAATTGGCACTATATCATTATAGAAATTCAATTCTAGTATATCTGCTAGTCTGAACCACTTAGCATCATCTAATCCAGGCTTCTTGGCAATATGTAATTCATCGAATTTAGATTCTGCTAGGAAATAGTGAACTTGCTTTCTGATCTTTCCTAATTCTGGATCACTTGCTATGTATTCATTATTACCAAGATCCTCTCTTATCTCAACATCGATTCCCATTTCTTCTTTAACCTTAGCTACTGTACCTGCTCTTATATCTCCTTCTGGAATCTTGCCTTTAGATAGAGTCCAATGACCGAATATATCATGCACAAATGCCATATAGATATCACCTTCATGTTCTGCATATACTACTGCACCTCCAAGATTCTGAATTGGCATTTGTTCATAAGGGATATCTTCTATCTTCTTCTTTTTCTTTGGGGCTGAGTCCTTACCTGGTTCGCCAAGTTCCTTGTACACTGATCCCAATACTCCGTTTACGAATTTACCACTATTCTCTCCACCGAATGACTTTGCAAGTTCTATTGCTTCATTGATAGCAACCTTGGCAGGCACCTCTTCTCTATCAGCGAATAGCAATTCATAAAGTCCCATTCTAAGAACATTTCTGTCTATTATCGAAATCTTATCAAGTGGCCAATCAGGCGCAGCCTTCTCTATTATCTTGTCTAGATCAGATCTCTTAGCAAGAATGTTTGTCGTTAATTCATTAATAAAAGAAAAATCACCCATACCTGGAGCGAACTCCTTTGCGATGCGAGTGATTATTTCCTTCATATTCTCATCATGGCGGTCTCTAAAGTCCCACTCGAAGAGTGACTGTAGTACTACTGAGCGTGATAGATGTCTGTTTGCCATTTTGTTTTCTATATTTTTTGAAGAACGGTTACCTAATTTTGACTTATTATTATTTCTTGGCTTTCTCTGATTTCTGCTTCTTTGCTGTGTTCTTTGCGACTATTGCTGTCATGTCTATCACTTTCTTTCCCCTGTAAGTGCCACACTTCTCGCACATTACATGTCTTACATGCATTGCTCCACAGTTCGCACATTTAGAAAGTCGCACATCATCTAAAGCGTGATGTGAACGTCTATTGTCGCGATGCGACCTGTTGGCTCTCATTCGGTTTACCATAGTGAAATTATATTAGCTTATTTGATGGTTTTTTGCAAGAAACTTCGCCTATGTAGAGATGTTAAGCCAAACGACCTGATCCCCTCATAATGCCTCCTCGTCCCATAGCCTTTATTAATATCCCAGCCATACTGAGGATACTTCTTCGCCCATTTCCTCATTTCTCTATCCCTCAGAACCTTGGCACATATAGAAGCTAGAGCTATAACCATCTCCTTCTCATCACCTTTTATAATTGTCTTTTGATCTTGATACTCCTCTGGAGCCTTTAGTCCACCATCTAGTAGTACCTTGCATTCATCTGCATTAATTTTTAATTTAGAAAGGGAAATTCTAAGTGCATTTCGTATTGCAAATGACAATCCTTTATTATCTATCACTTTCTCACTTTGAAATGTAACTGCATAATTTATTAATCCTAATTTCTTGGCTTTCTTAATTTCCCCGAACCACATTTCCCTTCTTTCTTCTGAAATCTGCTTCGACTCCTTTACACCTTTAAAATACTTTTTTGATTCTGGTTTAAGGAAGACGAAAGCACCAACAGCAACAGGACCTGCAATAGGTCCACGCCCGACTTCGTCGATGCCGATTAGGTATTTTGTTTTTAAGTTTTCTCTTGACATCGTTTTCAGCTTTGCTATAATTTAACTCTTCGCAGCATCCATTTGGATGGTCTGTGCGTCCCCCTCCATCAGGAGGGGATTATCTTTATAGAGAAAATTTTTTAATTCTAAAGCTACTTCTTTTATTTTTTCAGGAGAAAGAGAGCCTATATATTTATGTAATCTGTTTTTTGAAATAGATCTTGACTGTTGAATAATAACAGCACTATCTCTATTAATTTCATTACTTTGACAAACATGACTAGGAGTAATTATAACTTTATATGGAGTTAACTTGGTATTTGATGATATTGGTATAATGAAAACCATATTTGATTGTTTTAAATATCTGTCATCATTCTGGAAAACCAGAACTGGTCTAGCTTTATCAATCTCAGCACCAATATTTGTTCCGAGATATGCATAATAAATATCACCCATTGAAGCATAGGGTTTCCCTAACGATTCCCTTTTTTTGGAGAAATACGATTCATTTAATTCAACCTTCTTTCTGGTCCAATCCAAAATATTTTTTATTTTTTGAATAAAAGGATTGCTTGTCTCTATTACTTTTTCTATAGTATTTAACATTTAGATAATTATCTCAAACATTATGGTTAACACAAGCAATAATCTTCATGACTTCTTAAGAATTTGGGGATAATTGTAAGCCTTGACTTAAAGTCAAAGATAGTATATCGTACTGTTTACATGATAAACATGAAATTCCAACTAAATAGAGGGGATGCACCAATTAATCAATTGGGCTATTACGCTGTGTTAAAAATATTTAAATAATTAATAAATTAATTTGAATACCGAAAACACCGCGCAGAGCGGTGTTTTTAGTTCTTTGCTGTGTTAGTTAGCTCTTAAACAATTCAACAAAAGAAAGTGAGGTAAAGATGAAAAAAATACAAAACCCGCTCCTCTACTTATTCAGTAAGGAATGGCAGTATTCGCCGAACAAGATGAAGGTTATCTGCTTCTGGACAATGTTTGTAATTGTCGAGTTGATTGAAACCTTTTTCTATCCCTTGGTTCTAGCAAGTATAATGGATACGATTCAAAAGGAAGG
>CAZOGG010000027.1:0-7543 GCA_964579565.1 uncultured Candidatus Saccharibacteria bacterium
GAAATAGCAAATATGTTCGATGTAACAGTTAACACTATTATTTGGGCCAATGATATCAATAAGAATTCAGCATTATATGAAGGTCAAAAGCTGGTTATACTTCCAATATCAGGCATAAAGTATACAGTTAAGAAGGGCGATACAATAAGAGGAATAGTTTCCAAGCACAAAACAGATTTGAATGAAGTATTGAAATACAATGATCTAACTTTATCTTCACTGATTAATCCAGGAGATATAGTTATTATCCCTGATGCAGAACCAACTGTTGAGTCACCATCAAGATTAAGTATATTTAAGAAGACTAATACAGTTATTACAAAGGAGTTCAAGGGTCCTTATTATCCAGGATATTTCATAAGACCGATTGATGGTGGTTACAGATCACAAGGATTACATGGATATAATGGTGTCGATTTGGCCGCTCCACTTGGAACTCCAATCCGAGCTTCTGCCGAAGGTACAGTTATAGTTAGTAAGACAGGTGGATGGCATGGAGGTTATGGAAATTATGTTATTATCTCACACCCAAATGGTACTCAGACGTTATATGCACATACACAGAAGAACTTCGTAAGTGTTGGTGATAATGTTGAGCAAGGTCAAATGATTGCCAAGGTTGGAAGTACAGGAAACTCAACAGGACCACATGTCCATTTCGAAATTAGAAACGCTAGAAATCCTTTCTAAATCTATATACTCTTCTGTCGGTATTGTATAGCTTCTAATACATGAGACTCGCTAATCTCAGTACAATTATCTAGATCAGCGATGGTTTGGGATAACTTGATTATCCTGTGATAGGCTCTCGCAGATAGACTTAGCCTTTCGGATGAATTCTTAAGAAGCTTATTTGCACTCGGGCTCATCACTATGAAATTCTCAATATCACTTACAGACATTTCGCTATTGTATTTCTTATTTATATTCCTGTTTTTAAATCTATTTGATTGAATTTCTCTAGCTTTCTTTACCCTTTCCTTTATGGAAATAGAACTCTCGCTACGATTGAAATTCGATGATAATTTATCATAATCAATCTTTGAAACCTGAACCCACATATCAATTCTATCTATAATTGGACCTGATATTCTCTTTCTGTATTCATTTATATCCTTATCATTACATGTGCATCGTTTGGTATTACCGAATCCACATGGACATGGATTCATTGATGCTATAAGAATACACTTAGCTGGAAATGTCAGTGTTCCTTTGGCTCTCGATATTGTTATTTTGTGATCTTCAAGTGGTTGTCTTAGTGATTCGATCACTTTCCTGTCGAATTCTGGAAATTCATCCAGAAATAGCACTCCCCTATGTGCCAAGGATATCTCTCCAGGTTTGGGATACGGCCCACCACCAATGAGTGATGCATAAGAAGCTGTGTGATGAGGAGATCGGAAAGGAGGTTTGGTTATTGGTTCATCAAGTACCTTGGCGATTGAGTGAATACTGGTTGCTTCTAGCATTTCATCTTCAGTTAGATCAGGTAATATTGTCTGAAATGCTTGGGCTAGCATTGTCTTGCCTGTTCCAGGTGGACCATACATTGCAATATTATGACATCCACTCGCTGCGATCTCTAATGCCCTCTTAGCAATTTCTTGACCTTTAATAATATTGAAATCATGTTCGCTAACAACATTTATTCTTTTTATCTCAGTTCTTTTTAGTGGCTGTAACTTTAATTTATCCTTTGTGAGATGGTCAATTAGTTCTGCTAGAGTCCGTGCTGGGTATATTTTAATATCATTTACCAAGCTAGCTTCTACAGCATTATCCATTGGCACATATATTTCACTGAATCCTAGATCCTTAACTCCCTTTACCAGAGGAAGAATACCACTGACTCTCCTTATTTCCCCATTCAGTGATAGTTCCCCAAGGAAAATCTTATTCTTGGGATCGAAGTCAATATCCCCACTTGCCATAAGATAGGCCAATGCCATTCCAAGATCAAATGATGGACCTTCCTTGCGAATATCTGCAGGTGCTAGAGATATTACAACTTTTTGATTCTTTTGTTTTGGTGATACATAGCCTGTATTCTTGATTGCTGCGGAAATCCTATCCCTAGACTCGTCTATGGCTTTATCCCCAAGTCCAACAATCGAGAATGCATGTAATCCATTTGATAAATCTACCTCAATACTAATAATGTGGGCATTTAAGCCATATAACTGCGCACTAAAAATTTTTGATATGTTCATACATATCAATATACAAAATTAGGTATTAAGAAAAGCTTAAGAAAAGTACCGAAAATCACCATTGCAACACAGAAATGTGTTAATGGCTACTTCGCATGTTCTTGATTGATGTTCTTGCGGAAGGATTAGCCTCAAGTCGCTCTCTTTCAATGGGTTCACCTGACACTTCACATACACCGTATTTACCGTCCTCGATTCTTTGTAATGCAGCCTTAACCTCGTTTAATTGTGGTTCTAATTGATTGAGTATGGATTTATTGTCTTCAAGTTCTTCCATCTTATCGGCAACTTCATTGTCGTCAGCTGGATCAACTTCAATATCTGTTGTTGTTGCTTCCCAGTCACTCGGATTATCTGGATTGACTCTACTAATAGTAGAAAGTTCCTCCTCAAGTAGAATCTTCTCCTTTTCAAGCTTTTCTTTGAAATATTTTATATCTTTTTTATCCATGATAAGTATATTTTACCTTAAGTAGCTTTGCTTTTCAATCTTTTGAATGAGTTTCTTTAGGGTCTCCTCATTTGTGGTCATTATTAGTGTATCCTTGTCTACAAATGAATAAAGTATCAGTAGCTCGCCATTTTCGCTGATAAACGCTCTAACATCTCTATTAAGCACTACTCTATCTTGGAATTTGCCTCTAATTGTAAAGAATGAATTTATGGTTGTGGTTCCATTATCTTGTCTTGCCCTATCTTCATAATCGAACAATATTGCCATTTCATCAGGCATATCGCTTTCCCATTTCAACATTCCAGCAAATGTATTCTGGAAAAAGTCAGTAGATAGAATAATAAATGGTACTTTGCCGAATTCTTCATCGTAAGTACCAATCATCCATTTCTTGATAAGTGATCTATTAAGGCTTTCTGGTGCAGAGGTATCAAGTAATTGGAAGAATTGAGGCCCGTCTATTCTATTTGTTGTAGAACCTGTTGAAATACTTAGTATATACTCGTTTATCTTTCCAATATCATTTTGATCATTGAATAGAACCTCCTTAACCTTGATTGGGAAATCAGCACTTCTAACTTGTCCAAGATCTGCAAGCTTCTGGTTATCAGGTTTTATTATACTTGGTAGTCTATTACTTACTGGTACTTCTACTTTAGGTAATGCTAGTGGACTTTGTAAGTATAGATAATATCCACCACCTATTCCTCCAGCAATTAGTAATATACTCAGAATAAGCATGATAAATTTCTTCGAACTGCCAGAGCTCGCTGTTGGCTTATTACTAATTACAACAGATTGAGTACCCTCTTCTCTCTTCTTCTCTTCGACAGCGATATTTAATACTGAGGTTTTCTTGCTTGCTATTGCCTCAGCTATATCACTCTCATATGTCCTCATCGGTTTCTGAACTAGTACCTTAGGTTTCTTGTCAGGATCTATCTGATTATGGAGCATTTGAAGTGGATGCTCTCCTTTGAAAGGAAATTCATTTTTTACAAGAGACTCAACCTCGCTTTGAAGTGATTTCTTCTCTTCATTCATATGATACTGATTATAGCACCTTACTTTTTCTTTATGAAGTTTGTTATAACATCTCTTGCTAATTTCGCTGTGCCATTTTTGCCTGTAATAAATATAGTGCCGTCATCTTCTATACTGATCTCTTCTACTTTTGTCTTTTCTTTTATTTCTTTAATTGTTTTACCTCCTGTACCTATAACATAACCTATTTGATCTGGTCTGATTATCATACTTACTATTTCTGGTGCATTAGGTGATATATTCTCTCTTGGTTTCGGTATTTCTTTCTCGATTAAATCCAATATCTGCATTCTTGCTGTCTTTGCTTTCTCGAATGCTTCTTCTAGTATCTTAAGTGGAATGCCATTTACCTTTACATCCATTTGAATAGCTGTTATTCCCTCTCTTGTTCCTGCAACCTTGAAATCCATATCCCCATGATGATCTTCTGGTCCTTGAATATCGGTAAGAACTTTATATTCCTTCTCATTTCTCATCATTAATCCTGATGCTATTCCTGCCACTGGAGACTTGATAGGTACTCCTGCGTCCATAAGTGCGAGTGTGGATCCACAGACCGAGCCCATAGATGTTGATCCATTAGATGAGAATGCTTCTGATACAATTCGTATTGTATATGGGAATATTTCTTTTGCAGGAATTATCGGTAACAATGCCTTCTCTGCTAGGGCTCCATGACCTATCATTCTTCTGTTGGTACTTCCTACTCTTCCAGTCTCACCTGTTGAGAATGGAGGGAAATTATAATGGTGCATGAATCTCTTGTTCTCTGATATTTCAATCCCATCAAGTACTTGTGCGTCACCAGGTCCGCCTAGTGTTAATGCAGAAAGTACATGTGTTGATCCTCTATAGAATATTCCTGTACCATGCAATATAGGTGAAATTCCACCCGCCTTTGCAAAGAGTGGTCTTATTTCATCCATTTTCCTTCCATCTGCTCTTCTGTCATTATCGATTGCTTCATTGTGCAGTATCTCGTTAATTGTTCCATTCAATAGTTCCATAGCAAGACTTTTGTTACCATCAGGAATACTATTTGTAAATTTATTCATCCAAATTTCTGCAATTTCAGATAATTTCTCTTTATTTGAATCATTAAAAATATAATTAGGAAGAATTGGGAGTATCTCTTTGTCGAATAGCTCCTTGGTCCCAGCTGTTAGTATTGGCTTTTCTACTTTTCTCTTTTCTTTTCCTATTTCTTTAATTATCTGAGTTTGCCATTTCTGTATCCTTTCAATTTCCTCGCTTGCTTTAGATAGAGCTTGGTTAATAACACTCTCGCCGACTTCATTTCCTCCAACCTCAATCATATTTATCAAGCCGTCCTTACCACATGCTGTTAAGTTGAAATTAGAATTCACCTCATGTATTGCAGATACAGGTCCATTCCAAGGAATATCCGATGTTCCCAAGGCTAATGAAGCACCAATTACACCAAGTGAATGAATATCACCCTCTCCAAGTGAAAGTACGGTCAATATAACCTGCACCTCATTTCTAATATGATGATCAAATAACGGCCTGATTGTCCTATCTACTATTCTTCCAGATAGAATGGCTTCATCGCTCGGCCTACCCTCCCTCTTGTTGAATTTACCTCCTAGTATCTTGCCTGATGCATAGAATCTCTCCTCATACTCAACTGTTAAAGGGAAAAAGTCCACATCCTTTTGCAATTTACCCATTACTGCAGTTACTAGTAATACAGTATTGTCGAATCGTAACATTACGGAACCATGCGCTTGTTCTGCTAAGTCATTAAATTCTGCTATTAGAGTCTTACTGCCCACCTCAAGTGTGTATTGTTTGGATTTCATGGTTGAAATGATAACATTTTGAAAGAATGTTTACTATTTGTTGACAAAAGATATATAAAAGGCAATATTAAATTAGATTTTGCCAGAATTAACTGGTAAATAGAAAACAAAGGATTCTCAGTGAAATTGCAAATCACGGTCTATGGATGTCTTAATTATTTCGAAAAATTGCAGGGTAGTGCTGAATACAGTGAAATGGTTCATCTAGTCTGCAGTAGATACGTCGGTGTTGGAAGGAGACATGGACTACGCTTCTTGGAGCCCATGATCAACAGGGAGTTTATCGTATCTTCCCAGCCTATCCCAATCAAGTCTCTGTATTTTGCTGAAATCGTTTTGGATGGTAGCGAAGCAGAGCTCGGTGAAATCAGCGAGGAGACTCTAAAGATGGTCATAATGATCTGGGGTGATCTTTGGGATGAATTTGTCCGCTCATTCATTGATTGTGGAGGATTTGTTGGGACTAGGTTGGTGTGTGGAACAAAGCAAGTTCGATGGAGTGATGAGGGACGAAATCACACAGCTAAAACCGAAGTAATCCAAGTCAATCAAAACGGTTAGACTGGGTACCTCATTCCAGTCAAAAAGCCAGCGGTTCGTACATTCGCTGGCTTTTATGTTTTTATTTTATTTACCTTTTAATTCACCTACCTTTAGTAAAAAGTTTTCTTTTGTTAGTACGTCAAGGGTATGTACAATTTGTACATACCCTTCCAACTGTACGATTCTCTCGTACACTTCCTTTTTTCGTATAAAACCCTAACCAGGGTACAAGTTGTACCCCTGTTGTTCAGTTGGTGGCAGTTTGTCACCGACTCACTTCTAATATTGATAGTTGATAGTTGACAGTAAACTATCAACTATGATAGTATTACCCCATGGTAACCAATACATATAATGATATTTACGAATATATTAATAAAAACGGCCAGGCTTCAATAGTCGAGCTTTTTGATCATTTTAAGATATCTAGACAGGCTATATTTAAACATATTAATAGACTTCAGAAGGAGGGTCTGATCTATAAAATTGGCAGATCCCCAAAGGTATTTTATTTACCCAAAACCCCATCTATTGATAAGAATATAAGCACTATATCTCAAAATAAGAAAGAAATTATTGACGAGAACTATCTTATTATTACACCCGATGGACAAAGACTCGAGGGTGTTATTGGTTTTGAATATTGGTGCAATAAACAAAATTTGCCAGTAGAGAAAACAGCCGATGAATATATCAATACACTGGAAAAATACAATAAGTATAAAAAGGAGGGACTAATAAATGCTACAACCAAAATAAAAGATAGTTTTAGGGAAGTTGGTCTAGACACTATGTATTATAAGGATTTTTATAGTATTGAGAGATTTGGAAAGACCAAACTAGGACAAATTCTTCTTTATGCAAAGCAAAGTCAAGATAGATCTCTAATAAAAGAGATTAGTGACATTATAAAGCCCTCCATTGTTGATATGATCAAGGAAAATAATATTGATGCAATTGGGTTTATTCCTCCCACAGTGAAACGCGAAGTACAACTTATGAGAGAACTTGAAAGGTCTCTTAGTATATCCCTACCAATAATAAATCTAGTAAAAATTAAAGGAGATGTAACCATTCCACAAAAGACCTTGAATAAAATCGAAGACAGAATGGAGAATGCGAGGAAATCTATCATTATTGATGATAAAAAAGTGTATAACAACATTCTCTTGATTGATGATGCTGTAGGTTCTGGTGCCACTCTAAATGAAACTGCAATTCAAGTCAAAAATAAGCATCTGTGCAAAGGCAAAATAATTGGACTAGCTATTACAGGTAGCTTTAAGGGGTTTGATGTAATTAGTGAAGTGTAACCTACTCCTGCCCTGACAAATCTGCTATATCATCTGCCACTGTTCCTAGTGTTGCGTCTTTAGGTCCTCTTTTTTTGTTGAAATTAGGTTTGAAATTCGCTCTACCCTTAGAATGATTACCAATCAAATACTTCTGTACCCCTTCATCTAGAT
>CAZOGG010000028.1:0-7484 GCA_964579565.1 uncultured Candidatus Saccharibacteria bacterium
AGTTTCGGACGATTGGTATTTAGTGAGGTTAATTAACCTGCTATAATTAACTACCTAAGGCATTCAATTTAACAAATAAACCAAACCCAAATGCAAAAAATACATTTTTCAATTCAAATCAACGCCCAAAAGGACAAAGTCTGGGACATTATGCTCGGAGACGCTACATATAGGGAATGGACCAAGGCTTTCCATGAAGGTTCATATTATAAGGGAGATTGGAGTGAGGGATCCAAGATGCTTTTCCTTGGTCCTGATGAAACAGGTAAGAATGAAGGTGGAATGGTCAGTCGCATAAAGGAGAATCGTAAATACGAATTTATTTCTATAGAACATCTAGGTATAGTTGCAAATGGAGTTGAGGATACAACAAGTGAAGAGGCAAGGAAATGGTCTCCTGCATTTGAGAATTATACATTTACAGAGAAGGATGGAGGTACAGAAGTGAGTGTAGATATGGAAGCAGCTAATGACGAATACAAGGAAATGTTCGAAGGTATATGGCCCAAGGCATTACTTAAACTCAAGGAGATTGCGGAGTGATCTACGGTATAGTTAGGGCTAACTCATGTTACAATTATAATCATAAACCTTATTATTTAATTTAATTTCAATGCTCACAATAATCATTCTTTCAATAGCTGGTGCAATTTTATCCGCTGTAATTGGTACTATATGGTATTCGAACTCTACACCAATGGGTCGTATTCATATGCAATACCTTGGTTTCGATAAGTTAAGTGATGAAGAGAAGAAAATGAAAATGAAAGAGGCAATGCCTATGATGCCTAAGATTTACGGTCTACAATTTCTACTATCTCTACTAACTTCTTTTGCTGTCGTATTTATTATAATTATGAGTTTAAGAAATGGAGTAATACCTAAGTATGCTTACGGGTTTATTACACTTAACTGGTTGTGCTTTATGGTTCCAATTATTGGTTCAGGAATACTATGGGGAAATTGTGATAGGAAGATTGCATTGAAGAAATTTATTTCAGATATATTATGTAATCTAGTTACAGTATTGTTGATAGCATTCTTGGCTAGTTTCTTCGCATAATATTTAATTTATGAGAAATATAACTTTAATCATTGCCATAATTTTAATAGCGATTGCTTCCATCTTTTTCTTTAAAAAGGATAATGTTAAGAATGCAGAAATAATGAAGAATGATAATCAAACATCTATAATTATAGAGAATGATGTCGAATATTATCCTGGAGCAAAGGGTTACTTTGTAAGACCGAAAGCAGAAGGTAATTATCCAGGAATTGTGATGATTCATGAGAATAGAGGACTAAGACCAGAAATAAAGGATACAGCAGAGACATTGGCTAAGGAGGGTTATATAGTATTAGCAGTAGATCTATTGGGAGGAGTAGCAGAGGATCAAGATGGTGCCAGAGCTTTGACATCGAAATTCAATCAGCAAAAGGGAATAGAGAATATGAAAGCAGGATTGAACTATATTAAGGAAAAGGGTGCTACGAAAGTCGCATCTCTCGGATGGTGTTTCGGTGGTAAACAATCAGTTGAATTATCTATTTCAGGAGAGAAGCTTGATGCTACTGTAGTATATTACGGAGGAGGAATGGCAACTACAACAGAGAGATTGAAGGCAATACAGTGGCCAGTACTAGGAGTGTTCGGTGATAAGGATCAGGTAATACCATTAACAATGGTAGACGCATTCAAGAGCTCACTTAATACATTGGGAATTACAAATGAGATCTATATTTACCCAGGAGTAGGACATGCATTCGCTAATCCTTCAGGAATGAACTATGCAGAGAAGGAGACAAAGGATGCTTGGGATAAGACATTGGCATTCTTGAATAGGAATTTGAAGGAATAGACTAAGAATAAATATAAATTATTTATCTATGACAAACAATTCAAGTCCAATTCACCCACAAACCCAAATCGGCCATATTCATTTAACTGTTGCAGATTTGGAGAGATCACTGGCTTTCTACAGAGATATACTTGGCTTTCAAGTGACCACCAAATATGGTGAATCAGCAGTGTTTTTGTCTGCTGGAGGTTATCATCATCACATAGGACTCAATACTTGGGCAGGTAAGGGTGTTACACCTCCTCCTCAGGGACATTCCGGTTTATTTCATTTCGCTATTTTGTTACCTAGTAGGCAGGAGTTAGCAAGAGTAGTTAAGAGACTTGCAGATGCTAATTATCCAATTTCCGGTTCAGCAGATCATGCTGTATCTGAGGCAATTTATTTAAATGATCCAGATAGTATAGGAATTGAATTATATGCAGATAGACCTAAGTCAGAATGGAAAGTTACAAATGATGGTGAGGTGGAAATGGTTACAGAGCCACTAGATTTCGTTGGATTAATGAGGGAAGTGTGATGTACAGTGTGATTGACTAATTCATATTTTTATTTTAATATATAAGCAATATTTTAATGAAAAACCAAAAGAACAATTCAGACATTATATTTGCAGTACTAGCTGTTGATGCAGTATGTTTCAGGTTCAAAAATAATACACTGGAAATACTATTGGGTAAAATAAATTCAGCAAATAATGTTTTTAATGGTAAATGGGCTAATATAGGCGGATTAATTAGGGTAAATGAGACAGCGGATGAGGCAGTATCAAGGCTATTATCTCAAAAAGCAGGAATAGACAAAATATATAAAGAGCAATTATATACTTTTAGTGAAGTGGACAGAGATCCTAGAGGTAGAGTGGTTAGTGTTGCATATGTCGCATTAGCTAATGATGAAATTAAGCAGAATATAGATACAGCACAATTAGAAACTAAGTGGTTCCCAGTTAGAAATTTGCCAAAATTAGCTTATGATCATGATTTAATTGTTTCAATGGCAATTAATAGACTTTCTTCAAAAATTCAATATACAGATATTTCCAGATATTTAATGGGTAATGAATTCACATTATCAGATTTACAAAAGGTATATGAGGCAATAAGTGGGGAAGTAATGGATAAAAGAAATTTCAGAAAGAAAATCTTAAATCAAGATATAATATATAGTACGAAGAATACTATTAAAAAGGGTGTAATGCGCCCCGCTCTACTCTACAGCTTTAAATAACAAGAATTAATTGTGATTTTGACAATTGCTATTTTCTATTGTCTATATATAGTGTATGCTTGACACTAAATACACAAACTAATATAGTGTACATAGAACAATATATAGCACATTAACAAACAAGGAGTACAAATGAATAAAAATAAAAAAACGGTATCGGTCGTTGTTGGTAGGTTCCAAACGCCATATTTGCACGAGGGTCATAGGTTTCTTCTTGATTTTGCGAATGAATCGGGTAATGAAATGTTGATTTGTCTTGGTGTAAGTAATGGGGCACCTGATTTCAATCATCCTATGGATTTTGAAACCAGAAAGGTCATGATCAGTTCGCAATATCCAAATGCACGTATTATTCCTGTTTCGGACAATAGGTGTGATGTGGCTTGGTCTGCAAAGCTTGATTCAACTATTGAGTCTTTGTATCCCAATCATGAGATTACGCTATTTGGATCGAGGGACAGTTTCATTCCGCACTATAAAGGTAAAAACAAGACTTACGAACTTCCCAAAATTGAATCAAAATCCGGAACCTATATTCGGGAGCAGGTATGTAAGGATATACCGGACTCCATTGAGTTTCGTAGAGGGGTCATTCATCTCTGTACCAATCAGCTTTATCCTACATCGTTTCAATCAGTTGATGTTGTGATAGAGCACAGTATGGAGCCAAAGGTCATTGTTGGTAGGAAATTGAACGAAGATGGCTGGAGATTCCCTGGAGGCTTTGTTGATCCTAGCGATCTTAGTCTCGAATGTGCAGCTCGAAGAGAGGTAACTGAAGAGGTTGGAAATATTGAAATTTCTGACATTACTTATCTCAATTCACTGCGCATGGATAAGGATTGCAGGTATCGCAAGTCCAATCACAAGATTATGACTGCGCTTTTTAAGGCCAAATACATTTTTGGAATTATTCAAGCAAATGATGATCTTGCCGAAGTTCGCTGGCAGCACCGTGATGGTTTGATTCAGTGTTTGGTAGACGAGCATAAGCCACTTGGTGAATTGTATTTGAAATCAATTAACAATAAGTAAATACAAGGACATTAAAATGGAAACTAATATTCTGACTCTCACTGATAGTTACAAGGTTAGTCATCACAAACAGTATCCCAAGGGTACGACGAGGGTCTACTCTTTCTTTGAAAGTCGTGGAGGTCGCTATCCTGAAGTTGTATTCTTCGGTTTGCAATATATCATCAAGAAATACTTGATCGGTAAGGTTGTGACTGAGGATAAGATCAAGGAGGCAAGGGAATTATTCAGTTTGCATTTCGGAAATGCAAATCTATTCAATGAAAAAGGATGGAGATACATTCTCAAGAAACATGGTGGCAAGTTGCCGATTGAAATCAAAGCGGTGGCTGAAGGTACCAGAGTTTCTGTTTCGAATGTTCTGGTAACTGTCGTAAATACAGATCCGAGGGTACCATGGCTAACAAATTACATTGAAACGCTATTGGTTCAACTTTGGTATCCAACAACAGTTGCAACTCAAGGATACTTCATGAAGCAAACGCTTCTTAAGTATCTTGTTGAAACCGGTACGACCGAAGGAATTGAATTCAAACTTCATGACTTTGGTTTCAGGGGTAGTACAAGTGTTGAATCTGCTGGTATTGGAGGAGCTGCTCACCTTCTTAACTTCAAAGGTACAGATACCATTGAAGCAATCCGTGTCGCAAGACATTACTACGGAGAAGATATGGCAGGTTACTCGATTCCAGCAGCTGAACACAGTACTGTTACATCCTGGGGGAAAGAAGGTGAAGTTGATTCCTACAGGAATATGCTTAAGAAATATCCTAAGGGTCTTGTTGCGGTAGTCAGTGATAGTTACAATATCTTTGACGCATGCGATAGGATCTGGGGGAAACTTCTTAAGCGAATTGTACTAAATCGTGACGGTGTTCTTGTTATTAGACCCGATAGTGGAGATCCGACAGTGGTTCTTCCACAAATACTTGATATTCTCGGTAAGCGCTTCGGTTACACTTTGAATAACAAAGGATTCAAGGTTCTTAATCCAAAGGTTAGAATCATTCAAGGCGATGGAATTGATTATCAGAGTCTCGGGGTAATTCTTGAGGCACTGAAAGTCAGTGGTTGGTCGGCAGACAATATCGCCTTCGGATCTGGTGGTGGTCTACTTCAGAAACTAGATCGAGATACACAGAAATTCGCTTTCAAGTGTAGCTCGATTGAGATCAATGGTTTGTGGAGTGATGTCATCAAAGATCCTATTACTGATCCAGGTAAGCGTTCGAAAGCCGGTAGGCTTGCGCTTACTAGGATGGGAAACAATTACAACACTGTTAGGGAAGAGGATTTGAGCGATAAGAATCTTCTCGTCCCTGTTTTTAGAAATGGTGTACTTCTTGTTGATCAAAAACTTGAGGATATTAGGAACAGAATCAACTCCTAGATCTTCTTGTTTACCAAGCAGATGCTGTCACAGGCATCTGCTTTTCCTATTTCAAATACCTATCGAAAAAAATAAACAAAAAATTCGACCCTCGTGTTGCCACTTGGGTCGAATGTGTTGGAATTCTACTGGAAATGCCTACTAAGGCTCGCCAGGATGATTCCAACCAAAGAACACGATCTTCTCTCGTTCACTGACATCACCAACAAGTTCACCGATGTCAGGACCGGGGTACATCGATCGGATAATCAGAGTGATCCGACCATTCTCGTACTCGTATTTCACCTCGTAGATGATGGTAAGAATCCTGGTCTTCGGGGCGAGGACATCTTTGCGATCAGGACGAATCCTGAAGCCGGATGCACGACGATTGATTTTGAAGTGTTCGAGTCGGTAGTTCTCATGCACCATCCTGTCATCCGTGCTGGACCATCCGATCCAGTCCTCGAATTGAATGCTGAAGCTATTCTTTTTGCACCCCTTCTTGACTGCCACCTCAGCATCATTAATGATCTGGTCCAGAATGAATCTGTCATTCGGGTCGAACATTTCATTGTAATTGACCCACCTGCAGAAATTACCAGCGAGTGCCTTGGACTTGCCACGGAAACAAGTTCCCGTAAGGCGAGTCCAAACTGCGCTGTTGAGCAACACGTAAACTTGAAGATCGTCGATTTCCATATGAGTGTTAATGAACATTCTAACCTCCCGCCAGAATCCTGGCTTAGGTCCATGTACATCATGGTTAATGGCTAAGTACTTTACCTAGCATTATTTATATATCATTATTTTATAATAAAGTCAAGAGTATCTATTTCAAATACTTATCGAAGAACTCAATTGTCCTCAGCATTGCCTTATGATAATTAGGATTAACTATATTATGATCACCATTGGGATAATTGTAATACTCTGAGACTTTCCCTAGAGCTTGTAAATCATTATGTAAATCTTCGGAGAACTTGGTAGGGACTTCTTCGTCTTTCTCACCAACATGGAGTTGAATAGGGACATTCATTTCAGAAATATAATTAAGAGGATCTATAGAATTCCAGAAATCAGGATTATCTCTGGGCCAGTCATGAGTTTCTATTAATTCTTTCATATGCATATTCTCAATATCTAAATCGTATTGAGGTTGTTGATATGTAACCATTTGTTGCCAATCAGAAGTCAGAATATCATAAGGCGCCATAACACCACCCCATATAACTGCTACCTTTATGTCGTCTGGTCTAGTAGCAATCGCTCGCATTATTACATTACCTCCATCAGAATGACCCCACATGCCAATCTTGTCTGGGTTAACATATTTAAATTTCTTGAGAGACTCCATAGCGTTCAATGCATCAATAGTATAACTAGGTGAGAAGTACTGACTATCAGGTTCACCGTCAGACTTATCATGGCCTCTATAGTCAGGCATGAAGACAATATAGCCAGCATTCGTTAATGATCTTATATAAGGTTTGTAATATCCTGTGGTCTTGTATTTATTAGGTCGAATATATCCATGATTAAATACAATTGTAGGCCAGCCATCCTTGGGCATCTCACCAGCTGGAATAGTTAATAGTCCATAAATCTTCAGATTGTCTGAAATATATGAGGCAATGTATTTATTATAGTATCCATCAGATTGGACTTTGCTTTCTATTACCAATTCACTTCCATCATATTCTGATTTCCTCATTCTCTCAATGGAAAGAGGGTAATTCTCATAATCAATTTTTGTAATACTATCTGCAACTGATATTATTTGTGCCGTTTCTGACTCAGTCTTTGTTGTCTTAGATTCGAATAAATTAGGTAGAATAAATATAGCCAAGGCAAGTGAAATAACTAAGGAGTATCTTATGTAGTGATTCTCGGTATCGTTCATTATGTTAAGTATATCAATTTTGTTATACTTATCATAATGAGAAATTATATTATAAGCAGTCTATTTATCATTCTAATTTCTGCGACTG
>CAZOGG010000029.1:0-7382 GCA_964579565.1 uncultured Candidatus Saccharibacteria bacterium
CCCCCCAGGAGCTCGAATCTACAAGTGACATTGGTTGCTTCGGTTAAGGCGCCGTCTCCCGGGACGGCGCCTTTTTCATTTGCATAATTTATATATTAATTTAAATATACATTCAGGCGCTTGACTTACAGCATTAATTTATATAGAAATATTCTAGACAATCTGAACCTCAACCCAATTACGTTATGTTTGAAACAAATAACGCATTCATAGAGCAGCATCAGTCTGGATTTTTTGATCCTATCAACAACTGCAGAGCCCCCCTGTACACAGAGGCAGATATAAAGTCTGTGCACGATCAAATATCACATGGTGATAAACTCCAACTCAGCTTTGCCATTCCTGCATTGTTTTTTATAACAGCGGCCTTGCTTGGTTATGCGAGTAAATTCGTATTTACAATAGCAATGATGATGGTGTTTCTCATCATGGTACTTCGTTTCCATAACACGAAGTTGCATCCAGTCGTGAAGAGAGTCAACGATCTTGGTGAGATATACCAAGACTGGAAGGCAATTAGGTATTATTGCATTGAAGGGATTTCTCTTAAAGATCAGCTAATAGCTTACCTTGTAAGTATAACTAGGAAGGGTGTTGCAGATCTTAGGAATAGTAAAGGTGATAGGGCATATAATTATGCCAAGCAACTTCATGAAAGAATCATGGAGCTCGGAATAATTCCATTCTCGGTCTACACTAATTTTGATTTGCTGGTTAGGATGATCGAGAAAGAGAATCCAAGCTAGAAACAACTCAGCCCCTCCACGACCTTTGGTCGGGGAGGGGCTTGATCAAACACCTATGAAGATTTTACTGAAGTTGGTTCTGGCAGCATCTCGTTTTGCTCTCTGAAAATCTTCGATCAACTTTCTTTGCCAACTGATTACCACTTTCTTGCATTTTGCTTTTTTCTTGCGTCCTGCTTTTTTCTTGGTTTTGTGTTTTTTTACAGTGCTCATATGGTCCAGTAAATTTATATATCAATTTATCAATACAGTCAAGTTGCTACCTACTGTGCATGCTATATAATACCCCTACATTATTAGACTTAATTAAAATAATAAAATGGCGAAAAATATAGATATTTCAAAGAAAGTTAAGCCCTTGGCAGATAGAATTTTAATTAAAGAAATAAAAGCTAATTCAGAGAAGAAGACTGCCTCTGGAATCATAATTCCTGGTACAGTAAATGAGGATAAGGAAAGTAAAAAGGGAGAAATAATAGCTATAGGAAATGGTCGTTACGAAGACGGAAAGTTAGTTCCTATTTCAGTAAAGATAGGCGAGCAAGTTATCTTTCAATGGGGTGACAAGATAATTGTTGAAGGTGAGGAATATTATTTAGTTAAGGAAAGTGAATTATTAGCAATAATTAAATAATCTATATATGTCAAAAAGAATAATTTTCAATGAAGAAGCAAGAAAGGCACTTAAGAGGGGAATTGATGCGGTAGCTGATGTTGTGAAGATTACAATAGGTCCAAGAGGAAGAAATGTAGTACTTGATAAGGGTTATGGTGCTCCAACTATTACAAATGATGGCGTTTCAATCGCCAAGGAAATTTCCCTAAAGGATAAGTTCGAGAATATGGGAGTGGAAATTATTAAAGAAGTTGCAACCAAGACAAATGAAATTGCTGGTGACGGTACCACAACAGCAACAATCCTTACTCAAGCAATTATCTCTGAAGGGATGAAGCATACAACAATGGGTGTTAATGCTATGGGAATTAAATTTGGCATTGAGTCCGCCTCACAAGATATAGTTAAGGCATTGAAGGAGATATCAAAGCCAATAAAAACAGATGAAGAAATTCGTCAGGTTGCAAATATTTCTGCTGAATCAATTGAACTTGGAAATATAATTGCAGATACAATAAAGAAAGTTGGTAAGGATGGTGTTGTAACAGTAGAGGAATCACAGACAATTGGACTTGAGTCTGAGGTCACAGAGGGAATTGAATTCGATAAGGGTTACATTTCTCCATACATGGTTACAAATACCGAGAGGATGGAAGCGGAATACAATGATCCTGCAATTCTAATTACAGACAAGAAGATTTCATCAATTAAAGAAATACTTCCTTTACTAGAGAAATTAGCTCAATCAGGTAAGAAGGATTTAGTTATTGTTGCAGAGGATGTTGACGGTGAGGCATTAACAACATTCTTGGTAAATAAATTAAGAGGCAATTTCAATGTGCTTGCTATCAAGGCCCCTGGATATGGTGATAGGAAGAAGGATTTGCTACAAGATATTGCTGTAACAGTTGGTGCTAAGGTTATTTCAGAAGAGCTAGGAGTTAAATTCGAAAATGCAGAATTAGATATGCTAGGTAAAGCAAGAAAGGTGGTATCTACAAAGGATAATACAATAATTGTTGGCGGAAAGGGTAAGAAGTCAGATATTGATAAGAGAGTTGCTCAACTTAAGAAACAGAAGGAATCAATAAACTCTAAATATGATAAAGAGAAGATTGATGAAAGAATTGCTAAACTCTCACTTGGAGTTGCTGTTATAAGAGTTGGTGCTGCGACCGAGACAGAGATGAAATATTTGAAATTAAAAATCGAAGATGCAGTGAATGCTACAAAGGCAGCTATTGAAGAAGGAATAGTGGCTGGTGGAGGAGTTGCTCTTATAAAGGCTTCACAGAAGGTTCTATCAACAATGAAATTAGATAGTATGACAGCGGAGCAAAAGATTGGTTATCAAATTGTACTTAAGGCTCTTGAAGCTCCATTGAAACAAATTGCAATGAATGCTGGCAAGGAAGATGGCTCTGTAATTGTAGATAAGGTAAAGAATGGAAAGGGAAATGCTGGATACGATGCATTAAAGGATGAAATGGTTCCAGATATGATTGCTCTTGGTATTGTTGATCCTGTTAAGGTTACAAGACTTGGTGTTCAGAATGCTTGTTCAGCTTCTGCAATACTATTAACGACAGAAGCTGCAGTAGCAGAGGAGCCAAAGGAAGAGAAATCAACCAATCAGTCAAATGGCGGTATGGCTGGTATGGACTACTAAAATCTGCTATAATCTCATAATCATGAAAAAAATATTATTTGTAGTTATTATAGTAATAGTTGCTGGTGTTGTTTGGAGAATGAATTCAACTCCATCATCAGATAACACAAGTGTGATTCCAAAGGAGACAGAGACAGTATCTGTACCTTCAAGTCAGACTGTTAAAGTCTCAGAGAAATTATCAGAATACAAGAATGATGAATTAGGATTCTCAGTTAAGTATCCTACAACATGGGAGAAGCTAGAATCATCATCAAATGTAACCTTTGTAATTCCACTAGGAAGTGATAAGGAGAAGAATACTGTGAGTAAGATAGAGACCAAGATCGATGTTAGTTCAGGTTCTTGTGCTTTCCCACTTGTAACAACAGTTAAGGAGAGAAATACTCTAAAGGTAGGTGATCTTTCATTTAATATGATCTCTCTATCAAATACAATTCAAGTAAGGTCATACTTTAATAGAATGTACTCATTACAGAAGGACTCAATATGTTATTACTTCACTCTTGGAGCTATTACATCAAGTCCATCAAGTAAGGGATATACAGGTGCAGATGCACAGAAGGTTGGTGCTAGAAATACAGCAATCATCGATTCTATAGACAATCAATTCAAGGATATGGTCAAGTCATTTGCATTTGTTGTTGGTCCAGCTGGACAAGACGAGAGTAAGGTAAGTCCTAAGAAATAATTTAACCAAATTAATTAAATGAAAAAAATATTAATTGTAATCGTAATTGTTCTAGTTCTATTTGGCATCTATGCTTTCTCTACATATAACAGCCTTGTAACTCTTGGTGTTAATGCAGATGCACAATGGAAGCAAGTTGAGACTGTGTATCAAAGACGATTTGATCTAATCCCAAACCTTGTTGAGTCCGTAAAGGGTGTCATGAATCAGGAGACAGCAATCTTCACAGCTATTGCTGATGCAAGAACAAGATATTCAGGAGCAGTTACATCTGATGATAAAGCCAGAGCAGCAGGTCAAGTTGAAAGTGCACTTGGAAGACTACTTGTTATTACAGAGAATTATCCTCAACTTAAGTCTTCTGACACAATGCTAACATTCATCTCACAGCAAGAAGGAACTGAGAATAGAATTAATGTTGAGAGAATGAAATTCAATGATGCTGTTAAGGAATATAACTTAATAGTAATGAGATTACCAAGTTCTATAGTAGCTTCAATATTCGGATTTGATGAGAGATCATACTTCGAAGCAACAAAGGGTTCAGAACTAGCTCCAGTAGTTGATTTTTAATTTATGAAGAGAGCACTTACTCTCGTAGCAATAATATTAGTATCTTTTGCGTCTATTACTTACGCATTTACTAGCCCTGGGAAACCTCAGGGCTTTGTAAATGATTATGCAAATTTGATTGGTGCTGAACAGAAGTTAAATTTAGAGAAATCTCTATCTGATTTCTACAATCAAACGACAATACAAATTGCTGTAGTAACTATTCCAGATCTTGTGGATGAGACTATAGAGACTTATGCATATAAGCTATTTCAGGAATGGGGAATTGGTAGTAAGGACAAGGATAATGGAGTTCTATTTGTCACTTCACTAAATGACAGAAAGACTAGAATAGAGGTTGGATATGGATTAGAGGGTGTTCTTACAGATGCACAATCAAATGGAATAATTCAGAAGATTGTACTTCCTGAGTTTAGAAATAATAATTATGAGAAGGGTATTGTTGATGGTACTCAGGCGATAATATCTGTGGTTAAAAGTGAAGCAGATTATTCAGTTCCAGTAAGTTCTGGTGCTAGTTGGGATTTTATTTATAATTATGGATTCATTGCTTTCATAATACTTGCAAGTATCTTGGGTAGGAGCAAGAGCTGGTGGCTTGGTGGAGTATTCGGTGGTATTGCTGGTATTGTCCTAGGTATTATTTATGGATTTTTCTTCTTTGGAATTATTGCTATTCCTGTATTGATTCTCGTCGGCCTATTCTTCGACTATATAGTGTCTAAGGGTGGTGGTCACCATGGAGGATTCTGGGGTGGTGGATTCGGAGGTGGTCGTGGTGGAGGAAGCTTCGGAGGATTTGGTGGAGGATCATCAGGGGGTGGTGGATCAAGTGGATCATGGTAAAATATTAGTATATGGCAACACCAATACATAAAGAATTACATAGAATTACAACTACTTGTATTATTTATAATAAAGACAAAAAGTATTTGGTGACCAAAAGAAGCCCTAACAAGAAAGTTCACCCTAACAAATGGACTGTGCCTGGAGGAGGATTAGAGGTAGATGATTATATCGGTTCAAAGGAGACATATCCCGGACAGTGGTATAGTCCCGTGGAGAAGGCCTTGAGAAGGGAAATTCAAGAAGAAGTAAATATTGAAATAGGTAAAGCCGAGTATCTTCTTGATCTAACATTTATTAGACCAGACGGAATACCAGTGATTGTGCTAAGCTATTATGCACCTTATGTTTCAGGTGAAGTGAAATTAGATGATGATGCAGTGGATTTCAAATGGGTAAGTTTAGATGAAGCGAAGGAATTAGATTTAATAGAGGGAATTGCAGATGAGATAGAGATGGTTAACAATAAAATATAAATTTGGAGAGGTGCCAGAGCGGTTGAATGGGCAACCCTGGAAAGGTTGTATATCCGAAAGGGTATCAGGAGTTCGAATCTCCTTCTCTCCGCAATGATAAGTAAGGACGGCTAAATGCCGTCCGAACTTATCATCATTGCGTGAGTAGAAGAGATGAGAAAGCCGGAGCGCGTCGGCGCGAGGCGGGGTCGAGGAATTCGCCAGCAGGCGAATATCCGTGACCGAATCCCTTTCTATCCGCACTAAAAACCTATTATCAGCATGACCCGTAGGGTTAGGACTGTGGGGCGACCCGATTACTTAGATTCTGAGATATAAGTTAGTATAAGAATATGAAGTGGTATCAACAGAAGCCAAAAGAAACAAAAGATTTCAAAGAATTGACCGAGACATATAATCAGAAATATGGCTCTTATGATTATGCGCAAGACTCACGGTCGCTCGACATAACGTTTGAGGAAACTTTAATTCAGTCTGTCGGAGACTTGTCGAGACTTAATGTACTTGTGTGTGGCTCAAATTCAGGGTATGAAATCGGAGTCCTTTCTAAATTGTTTCCCAGTGCCAAGTTCACAGCAGTCGATATTTCCTCTGAAGCCCTCTCTAGGCTTGCAAAGACCTATTCGTTTGCTACATGTATCCACGCAAGCATGGAGACTCTTCCTTTTAGAGATAAAGAATTCGATCTATATATTAATTGCCGAGCGATTCATTCGACTGATACGGATATGAACAAGGCGGTGAGCGAAGCTATAAGAGTGACAAAAGGAAAAGTTGTCTTGAGTGTATCAAACGGCTATCGGGTTGATAGTCGTATAGTTAAAGGAATGTACGATTACGATACTCAAAAGATCGATGAGGAAAAGTCTCAAATAATTCTAAATTCCTTGAAAGCGATATTTATTGAGAGAAAGTACAAAGTCGAGGAAGTATCCTCTGATGCTGAGCTTTTCTTAATTTTGACCCCTGACCCGAGTACCTCAAATTAATTTCTCAAACCCTGCTAAAATACCCTTGCGGTGCATCATTACCCTGGTACTGAACCCACGATGCCCGCAATGAAGACTTGATAATGGCAGACTGGCTGTGATGTCGTGACTAATTAAAAAGAAAAGGCCCAGCGCTTATACGCGGGCCTCGAAGCTTTTTGAGACAAGGAACCATTCCTTGTTGGAGGGATCGAGTCCAGAGACTCGGGATTGTATCGAATAACCCATACCTCCCCTAAAGGTATGCGCCATGATTGAGGCCTGATTGCTTTGCTTGATGATTCCGTGGAAACGACTGAATCCAGCGTTTCTCAATGAATCTTCTGCTTGCCTATAGAGGTTACGATACCTGCCAAAACTTCTTGCCGCTGTTCTAACATAGACTTGTGCCACTATGCAGGTGATAGCGAGTGTTTCGGCTGATGAAACTTTTTTGATCTCAGTGACGGCATCTCTGAAAAGAGGGTGCCCATGTGCCTCGTCGATCGTGAGCGAGATAACATAGCCCGCAGGTTCAGTCTGGTTGAAATATGTGATTTGTATCGGTAAGACAAGTCTTTTGGCTTCGTCTTCACTAATCTGCCATCCCAGCGATCCTTCCATGATGCCTTGCGTCTGAAGTTGCAGCACATCTTGAATTACTTTGGTTGACATATGTAGGAGTGACCGAATATTCAGTTGGTTTTGTGTATTGCAGTCATCTATCTATCGATGGTAATCTGGTTATGTTATACACTTTAATTTGTGTGTTTGTCAAGTATCTGTAATGCGGAATT
>CAZOGG010000030.1:0-3125 GCA_964579565.1 uncultured Candidatus Saccharibacteria bacterium
ATATTTTCAACCATTTTGTCTACAGCTATTTGCTTACTATCCTTTCCGAAAAAATTATTAGGATCAATTTTCATAATTTCTTCCATTAATTTATCTGAATCTGTAATAGAATAGACGGCCCCGCCATAAGCAATGAATTGGGCCTCGTAGCGGCATACTGGTTCATCTGGCACTACTGATGAAGAACATATTACAGAATCACCATCATTATAATAGCCAGTTGAATCGTATACTACCATTCCTGGATTATCGTATAGTGGTTGTCCTTTCCTAAGATATATCATAATTATAATTGATTATTATATTAAATTAATTATTGAGTCAACACCGATCTTACAGTTATATTATCACCTAGTGATAATGGTGTATAGCGTATATATGTAGTCTCATTTCCTTTATCAATTGTATCATATGCTCCCCACGTGGAACCATCTGTGGATTTCTCCCATATGCCATACCCGCCAGCTGTATAATCATCTAGCAACAGATCACCACTTACCGCATTGTATAGTCTAATTCTTAAGGTTGGCACAGTGCCACCAAAAGCAACTGCGAAACGCCATGCAAACTGTTTATTAGTAGGGTTAGATTTTGCGACAGATGGCTGATAATGAGAATCCGTCTTCGTTGCTGTATCATCATAAACAACTGTCAGACTCATAATTCTTGATGGTATACAAGTCAAACCGATTGTTACAAATTCGAACATAAACTGAATAAATCTTGAACTAGAAAGTCCCGATAGATCCCCAACTTTGTCTATAAGTGTCCATTCACCGGTATTATAATCTATACCTTTAGTACGAAAATATAATTTAAAAGCTTCAGGTGTTATAGAAAACTCCCCGCTTCCCATACGATTTTGATCTGACACGATCACTCGCAAAAATTTCTCGCAATCTGGAGTATATAATGCCGGTGTAATTATTCTCTGATTAGTTGTTTGGGCAGTTGACCAGTGAGCTGAGAGTGGAAGTGCGTACATCTGACAAAGAGCTGCTGTAGCACCATGTTTAACAATATGAGCAATACCATTTTCACTCCAAATCGTTGTGGGTTGTGAAGATGTAGTAAAGTGTGGGAAGGTACTTGAATTTAGATCAATTACATATGCTGATCCTGCACCAATACTACCCGCATCAGAAGAAAGTGTAATAGATGTTATGGAGGTAAAGCTTAAAATTGTATACCAAGTAGAAATGGCTGTTGGATCAGTGGAACCAAAACCTATTCTAAAACCAACCATGGCGGCTGTAAAGAATGTTTGTGTTCCAGTAACCGTTACCGACGAAACAGCAACTGTACCCGAGGTGATATATGCACCACCAAGAGCCAGTATTTGATCCTGTTGCTTATCATCAACTCCAAAAATATGATCGAAAACATCCCCAGCTACCATTGGGTACCTAGTTACATAATGCCTAAGTGCTGTTGCCCCTGTTGAAAGGACAATGAGTCTATCCATGCCATCTGCCACCTCGACAGCACTGAGCGCACCCGTCAAAGCGTACGAACCAACACCTCCTGTAGGGATTTCTGGCCGATTATCAGATATCCATTCTATATTACCAGAATAAATTTTAGATAAGGCAGCCCTATAAATACGGGTTGTGGTAACAAAATATAGTGATTCCTCATTTTTGCCTGGACCATGTTGAAGAGTACCAACTCTTCCGTTATTTACAGCTGAAATAGTACCAGCAACAAGCTGAGGAGCAGTACAGATAACATCTGCTGAATCTATAATGTACGAAGTACCGGCACCAACACTAAATGTTAAGTTAGTTAGTGTTATAGATGTGCCAGATGTGAATGAGCCAATGTAATACCAAGTACTAATCAAGGCAGAACTAGTTGAGCCGAAACCGATTTTCATTCCAACCATACTTGCAGTAAATGTCGTACCAGTGCCGGTAACAACACCCAAGGTAACCTCTACTGTACCAGTTATATATGATTCTATTGAGAGAGTCATCTTACCAGAAGCAATTGCTCCAGTGGCACGCAAATTGTAACGATAAACATTAACAAAAGTAGATCCAGTACCATCTATCACATATGCATAATGTAATGCTTTATTAACCTCAGTAGTAACAGCGCAACCACAAGGACTATTATTAGTAACAACATTAGTAGCAGTACCAGAATCACTTAGCCAATATACTGCCTTTATATTATCTGTATTAGTTGAAACAGGAATTGTTGTGCCAGTCGGTACAAAATCTGAATAATTTACACCTTTAACTAGTTGCAAACCACTATTCAATACCGTAGTACTAGTAGATGTAACAACAAATCTCAATTCTTCTATTACATATGCCGATTCAGCAGCGACTGATCCTGCAGAAGACGAAAGAGTAATACTTGTATCGCTCGAAATAGCTGATATTACATACCATGTGGAAATATCATTTGGATCAGTTGATCCAAAACCAATACGAGCACCGAGTGCTATTCCCTCTTCCTGAAATTTTGTGCCATCTCCTGTTACAGCAGTTGTGGTGACAGAAACTGTTCCTGTTGTATGTATATATCTTAACGCTCTGAAACCACGTAAAGTTTGAGCGGTAGAAGTAAGTAGAGTGGCATTGATAAAACCTTTCCATGTATAGATGGAGGTAGTTTTATTATATTCATAAAGGAAAATCCTCCTTGCTGCAGACGCCGCAGCTGAGTTCTCAACCAAGAAAACCCAATCAATCGTAGAAGTTATAGTAAGAGCATGCGGATACATCATTGGAATATTTGTAACCACCACATAGGCCGTTCCAGCATTAATTGTGCCTGCAGAAGAACCTAAAGTAATACCAGTAGTTGAAGCTCTCGCAGAAATGGTATACCAAGTCGTTATTTTAGCCGGATCAGTAGAACCAAAACCTATAACCATACCAATCATACTAGTTTGAAAGTTTGTACTGTTTCCTGTTACTGCTGTTGTGGAGACAGTTACGGTCCCAACATTGTCGACCACTTCTTGCATAGGTAAGGTTAGACCTATTGGCAATGGACCGGCATACTTATCCAGATAGGTTGCTCCTGTCTTTTGCACCATTAAAGAACCCAAATTAGTTTTTGTAGAATCGTAGGAAGTAATAGGTGTAGTCGCTCCAGTAAATTTATGTTTT
>CAZOGG010000030.1:3225-7319 GCA_964579565.1 uncultured Candidatus Saccharibacteria bacterium
ACCAAAAGGCATGGAGAAACGCCAAGTAAATGTTTTAGCTGTTATATCTGATAGTCCAACAGATAATTGATAATGGGAATCTGTCGAACTATCCTCATAGGTGACTATCACTTTAAAAAGTCTTGCGGGCAAACAAGTCATGCCAATAATATAAAATTCGAACATAAATTGAATTGCCTCAGCTGCTGGGACAGAAGACAGATCACCGTCATAGCCAAGTAGTGTCCATGAACTAATAGCATCCGTTGCAATATCTGTTGTGCGATAATAAACCCTAAATGCCTCTGGGGACAATCTTAATTCCCCACCACCGATAAACTCTTCATCAACTACCAAGACTTGATCGAATTTAACACAACCGGCAGTAGACATTGATGGAGTAATGATGCGTTGATGATTTGCTGGACTCGTAGTATAAGCATAGGTCCAATGTGCCCCAAAAGGCAGAGCGTACATTTGATTCAAGGTAGCTGCGGTGTTGTTTTTGATTATATGAACAATTCCATTAGCACTTGCATCAAGTGACAATAACTGTGACCCAGTATTGAAATGAATTGCCGCCAAGGAAGACATCAGGGATTGATCTTGCTGCTTATCATCAGCTCCAAAAATATGATCAAACGGAACATTATATGTACTACTGCCTTCTGGATACCTGGTTACATATTGCCTATACGCAGCACCAGAGGCATATGTAGTAATAACTAGTCGATCGATAGTCTCTATATATTGAACATTTTGCATAGCTCCAGATGCAGGAATGGTAGAAACTCCACCTGGAGGAATTTCTTGACGACCATTTGCTAATGATACCCAAGTAGCATGTCCCGCCCCTATACTAGATAAAGCAGCACAGTAGAGTCTAGATACAGATACGAAATAAAAATATGGTAAATCTGCACCCGGCCCGTGTTTCAGTGTTGCAATAGTTCCATTATTTACAGCATTAGTAGATATGTTTCCGGTAATGGCTGATGTTAATGTGGCTGTAATTATTATATTTGATAAATCTATAACATAAGCCGTACCTGCAAAGTTATAAGTTAAATCAGTTAAAGTAATAGATGTTCCAGAAGAATAAGAAAAAATTGTATACCAAGTAGTAATTGCGGAAGCAGTAGTGGAACCAAAACCGATTTGTTTACCAACCATCGCCGCTGTAAAGGTTGTACCAACGCCTGTTACAACACCTAAAGAAACTGTTACTGTACCAGTTGTATAATACGAAGCTGCTAAAAGGTTTACATATCCAGCTGCGGCCGCGTCCTGACTCCTTAAATTATATTTAAATATTCTTATACTGGCTGCAGTTGTGGCGTCTAAAACATAAGCAAAATGAGTTAATTTGTTTATTTCAGGCTCTACTGCACAGCCATCTGCAATAGTGTTCGTAACAGTCGCTGCATCCCTAAGCTTGTACACGCCTCTCTCATTATTAATATTACTAGCTATAAAAGGAAATGTATTCCCAGCTGTTGTAAAATCCATAAATCCTGCACCTTTAAGGAGAAACAAGCCACCACTAGTTGCCGTTCCGTGAGTCAATGTCCACACAAATCTCAATTCCTCAATAACATAGGGTGTACCAGCGGCAATAACTCCGGGTGAGGTAACCAAGTTAATTGAAGTATCAGAAGTAATACGCCCTATTTGATACCACTGGGTAATTAGATTTGGGTCAGTATTTCCAAAACCAATCCTAGCTCCAAGACCACTAGAAAGTCCTGCTGCACTTATGGCATTCGCTCCAGCTGCGATTCCTTCAGTGACAAACTGAGTACTAGTTCCAGTAACAACACATGAAGCAATAACAAATGCCGTACCTGCAGCATATGCACTAGAGATTCCCGAAACTACCAAGACACTTGTACTTGTATTTGAAATAATTGGATACCAACAATTTATTTTTGTAACATCAGTACTACCAAATCCAATCATCAATCCAACATGAGCTGGAAGGAAACCAGTTGCTGAATGAGTAACAGTTCCTGCTACTGCAACAGTTACGGTACCGGTAGCATAAACACTGACAGGTGCTGCAACAGCTACAGTGCCAGTTGTATGGAGATAGCGGAGGGCTCTAAATCCACGAGTCGTGGTGCTAGTAACAGGAAATGTTGCAGTAATCATACCATTTCGATTATAAGTACCAGTTACTTTGTTGTACTCATATAAGAAGACACGACGCGTAGCAGTGGCTCCTGTTGCATTTTCTGTCACGAAAACCCAATCAATAGTATCACTAATACTAAGAACATGAGGAAACATCATAGGAAGTGGAGTTGATTCCTCCATCGGTCTAGCTATAGACACTGGCATTGGTCCTGCAAAATTATCTTCGGGATTACGACCTGTTCTCTGAGTCATCAAGGTACCCAAATTTGTTTTTGTTGAGTCATATGAAGCGATAGGTGTCGTTGCTCCAGTAAAATTGTGTTCTGTGGCTAGTAAAGACATAATTAATATAAAGTCAACAAAGACCTGATTTTTATATTATCTGGAAGTGTTGACGGAGTGTAACGAATATACGTTAATTCATTACCCTTATCTGTTGTGTCATACCCAACCCAATTACTACCTCCATCAGTAGTTTTAGCCCAGGTACCAGCAGGAGTTGCGGTATTATCATCTACCAATAATCCACCAGTTACAGCATCGAACAAACGGACACGCAAAGTTGGTACTACTGAACCAAAGGCAGTAGAAAATCTCCATGCGAATTGTTTACTAGACTCAACTGTCTTACCACTTGAGGGTTGATAATGAGAATCCGTGGAATAATCATTATATAAAACTGCCACCGACATCAAACGACCAGGAATTCCAAGTAAACCGATAGTTGTAAACTCAAACATAAATTGAATGTATGTAGATGGCGACAACCCCTCCAGATTACCGTCCTCCGGTACCGCAATCCAACTACCAGAATTATCTGTGATTCCGTATGTACGGTAATAAGTCAAAATAGATGAAGTAGGCATTCTGAATTCTTCACTACCAAGGTGATCAACAACTGAGGTCATTACCCTTTTATATGAAATGCAGTCAGGTGTTGAAATTGCTGGAGTTATTACCCTCTCATCAGAATATTCTGTATAAGACCAGTGAGCGCCCAATGGTAATGCATACATCTGGTTACCCGCGGCACTTGTACCGTGTTTGATAATATGAGCGATTCCATTTTGACTCCAAACTGTTGTTACTAGTGAGTTAGTGTTAAAGTGAATTGCAATATTGGGATCTGCTGTTGACTGATCTTGCTGCTTAGTATCAACTCCAAAGATTCTATCGAACTGATCTCCGGCTACAGCTGGGTAACGGGTAACATACTGCTTCATACTTGCGCCACCAGTTGTCATAATTATTAATCTATCTATTGCATCAGAAATTTCCACACAACTTAGACCACTACTTAAGGCGAAAGTGTTAGATCCTCCGGGAGGAATTTCTGGGCGATTATCAGATATCCAATCTATATTTCCAGCAAAAATTCCTGATATAGCAGCCCGATAAATACGAGTTGTTGTAACAAAATAAAGTGACTGTACATCCTTACCGGCACCGTGACGAAGTGTACCAATTCTTCCATTATTAACCGCTGAAATAGTACCTGTGACTAATTGAGGAGCAGTACAAATAACATCTGCTGAATCAATAATATATGCTGACCCCGAAACAGCTCCAGGATCAGAATCAATAGTTAGAACAGTTGTGCTCGTCCATGCCGTTATGGTATACCATGTAGTAATAAGAGCGGGACTTGTTGATCCAAAACCTATTTTCATTCCTATCATATCAACAGTAAATGGAGTCGCTCCAGAACAAGTTACTGTGGTGCTTGCAGATACTGTAACTGTGCCCGCAGTCGTATAGGCAACATTCATCAACATCTTTCCAGTGGTAATAGTTCCGGTTGCTCGAATGTTGTATCGATAAACATTAATAAATGTTGAACCTGTACCATTTATTACATAAATATAATGAAGTCCTTTATTAACTTCAGCGGCCAAAGCACAACCACAAGCTGCTGTATTTGTTACTACATTTGTACCGGTAGTAGTTCCCGCGTCAGAGAGCCAATATACTCCTCTTTG
>CAZOGG010000031.1:0-7208 GCA_964579565.1 uncultured Candidatus Saccharibacteria bacterium
AACGAAGAAGACTGTATATTTCTTTGTTGAGCTCATACAGAGATAGCTGTGGTCGGTTAGCAGACTTCTTTAGCTCATCAATAGCTTTATTGATCAGTGTATCACTATGTCCTGCACGCATAAGGAATGGGCGTAGATAAACTTCTTCGACGTTATTATTCTCTTCCCGTTCTTCCCAGTTACCGAGGTAGTCATAGCCGAGGCGATCACAAAAGAGAGACACGACACGATTCTGTGTTTTGCGTTCGATTTGCCCTACTTTTGTTATTTGTGTTGTGTCCATATTATTTGATTAATCTTATTTTACCTGTTAATAGTGTCTGCATCATTCCTTGTTTGATATTTCTGTATTTCGTGAGCTCCGATTCCAATCTTTCTATTTCCGTATCCATACCAGATAGAATGACAGCAATAGCAGTTTGTTCTAATTTCGGTGGACTAAAGAATTCAATTTTTCCAATATCTCCCATACCTAAATTCCCTTGAGAAGAAGAATTAGTTAGAAGTTTTATCTGTTTCTTTATTTCGTCCGTTTGGAATAAATAGCAAATAAATTTTGGAATGTATTTATCATTTAACCTAATCAATGCAATTGGTGACCATATATTGAATTCAATATCAAAATCTACAACAGCAGCCATCCCAACAGATGCAGCTTTACCTAATAAAATATCATTTCTCTTCGGCCGGCATTTTTTGTAGAATTCTTCATGGTCTTCTCTTGATATAAATCTTGGATTACTAATATCAATCTTATTATTAACAAGATTATTGACTGATAAGAAAGGAATCCCATTTTTAATAAACCTAGGAGTTAAGTGCGGGCCATCACTAACAGGTATTGTGATCATTTTATTTAATGGCAATCTTGTCCACACACCACTAAATCCTGGCATTCGTCTTTTGCCCGTAAGCAGTTCCTGCATTGCACCTTGCTTGATATTCTTTTTCTTTTCAATCAAGGCTTCTATTTTTTCAATCAAATTATCGGCATCAGAGAGTGCCTTGGCAATTAATGCTTGCTCAGTTTTAACAGGTAAAGGGATCTGCATATCAGCAATCATTTCCATTCGAACCGAATCGACAGATGATTTTGCGGTCATCTGCATAATTCTGTTATAGAAATTATTACTAAAATACAAGTAGAAATAATATCCATTTATGTCATTGGAGAAGTCACTGATCTTGTAAACTCTTTGGTGAATATCAAACTTACCGTTTATGTAATGGAAGACCTTTCCAGTACCAACACCATCTCCAGCAGTTAGAATAGCTTCACCATCGTAAGAATAGCTATTTATACGCTCGATCACTTGAGAACGCACAAAAAATGGATAGAGACCGGTATCAACTTTATCTTGAGTATTTTTTGACCCAGTTGTAATTTTTGCAATACGACTTATTGGTTGAACATCCCAATCAACAGGAATAACCCCAATTTCAGTTTGTTTGTAGCCCTTTCTAATTGTTTTTACATTAGATTCCATATTTTTTATAATTCATAATAGAAAGATACGAAATAAACGCACGACCCTTCTGAGTAATAAGGATTGTTGAAGAATCAACCCTATACTCTATTAATTGATTATTTATTAAGAATTGAATGTACTGGAAAACCGTCCAATCTCTTAGTACATCTATTGCCGCTTGTTGTGCTTTAGTATAATGATCAACAACGTAGTTGAATTCTACTTCTGGGAAATTGTTTATTTTAAACAATAAATCAGTCTGACTTGCAAAAATTAGATTGTAAATCCTTTCAAAATCAAGTTCTATTTGGGCTCTGGTTAACTTATCAACAAGTTGCTTTGTATTATCCTTCAAGGCTGAAATTTCAGTTTCTTTTATTGCGGCTATTGCTTTAAAATCTTCACCTTCGTTCTGTACTACCACAGAATCAGTCTTGACCGTCTCTTGTTGTTGGGTCAAAGATCTATGGGTCCTGCCTTTGCCGATAAGAGGAATTTCCCATTCTTCTACACGCTCAATTAAACGAGCAATATTAGTTCGAAATGTAAATGAAATAATTATAACCACCAACGGCCACACAAGTGCTTTTATATATTCCAGAATATTTTTAGCTATTACATCTGTGAGATTTTTATAGAGAAAAACAAGACCGGAATATAAAATTATAAAAAAACCAAAATATAACACTATTTTTAAAAAAACTATTATATATAATTTAAGTTTTTCTCTCATATATGTTATCTAAACTTTAAATCCCATCTTTTTAAGATGTCCTTCAACTTTCTTTTTTATTTCTTCAACTTCTTTTGCAATCTCGGGCATTGGCTTTGCATATCGTTCTGCCAATTCTTTTACACGTCCTGCGAGGGTTTGCGATAATCGGTCAACTTCACCAAGTATGAGATTCTGCAATTCGCTCATCCATTTTATTTCCACGACAAGATTCTTAATTTCATCAATAGAAAGAGTTGGGTACTTTGTAAGAACCTTTTTCTCCAAATCCTTTTCAGCGTCTTTGATTGCTTTCTTCGTATCTGATTCTTTTTCAAACAAAGCTGAGTATTTCTCTAGGACCGCAAGCTCATCAGCATCATCTGTGCTATTTTTGATTTCCTTAATTCTTTTCAAAACATTAGCCTTACTTACTTTGTCATTATCTATAACTTCGGAAAGCAAACCGTCTTCAGTTCCATGTTCATCTTTGAGCGCATCCATATCTACACTAGTCTGCTCGAGTGTAGCGTTTAGTTCATCAAGAGCTTTCTGCTCTTTTGAAAAATATGTTTCTATCGCTAGAGTGATAGGAATAAGACGACCCTCAAGGCCTGCAAGTCCATCAATGTCCTTTTTCTTACCTTTATTTTCTTTTTGTAGACGAATTATCTCATTGCCAGCTTTCCATCCATCAACAGTGATTATGTGTATATCGTCTTGAGCAACTTCTTCCCAATATGCCATGAGGTGCTGATAGATATCGTATGAATCGATGAGCTTCAGATCGCTAAAGGTTGCAAGTAAGTCATCTGATATCTTTTGTATAACTGCCTTGGGATGATTTGTGTTTGATACACCCTTCAAAAAAGAGTCGGTTGGTGTTTGCCATTTTTTGAAATGTGCGAGTACGTTTTTTCTAAATGTCTCAAATTCAGAATGATTGAGTATGGTTTTCTTTACTTCTTCTGGCGCAATCATGATTTCACTGTATCCTTTACGACCATTGGTCTTAAACAACGAATGCTTGAGTGTAGAACAAATTTCCCAGTAGGGTGAAAGAGCTTCTATGTCAGCATCTGGAATACCGCCCTCAAGGTGAGCTTCTATATCTTGAATATCTTCAACTTCTTGAGCATCGATGTATCGTGGAAGGTTTAAGTTGAACTCGTTCTTCTTTATTTCTTCATTTGTAACAAAGCGAGAGAATTTTGATGTTTCTAGCTTATCGGTCCAAGTGTCTACAATCTTACGAATATCTTGCTCACGTAGACGGTTCTTGTTTCCATCTTTGATAAAGCCTTTTGATGCATCAATCATGAAAATACCTTTGCGAGTAGCGGCACCTGCTTTATCTAAAACAATGATGCAGGCAGAAATACCAGTTCCATAAAAAAGGTTTGCCGGTAGACCGATGATACCTTTGATATATCCTCGCTCAATAATATTTTTACGAATTTCAGCTTCAACATTTCCACGGAATAGTACGCCGTGAGGAAGAATGACTGCGCCTGTTCCAGTACTTTTGAGAGACTTTAGTATATGGAGAAGAAATGCAAAATCTCCCTTCTTTTTTGGTGGTATACCAAAGCCATCAAAACGTCCGTATAGATCGTGCTCAGGATCAAAACCGTTACGCCAGGATTTATATGAAAATGGTGGGTTTGCTACGACGTAATCAAATGTTTTAAGTGAGCTATGTTCAGTAAAGAGTGGGGTGGATAGAGTGCTTTGACCTTTCTTAATTTCAGCTTCAGGTTTACCGTGTAGCCACATGTTAAGTGTTGCAAGACCAGCGGTTGCTGTATCGAGCTCTTGTCCATATATCGAGATTCGCTTTGCTTCTTCTGCAACTTTCAAAAGTAGTGATCCACTACCACAGGCTGGGTCGTACACAGTGTGCATACCTGTATCTGCTTTATTTGCCTCAATAACTTTTGCGACAATACGAGAAACTTCGGCTGGTGTATAAAACTGTCCCTTACTTTTACCAGATTCAACAGCAAAGTGCTTCATCAAATACTCGTACGCATCACCAAGAAGGTCATCGCCTTCGGCTTTATTCTTACTAAAATCTAAATCAGGGTTTTCAAAGATAGCAATAAGGTTTGAAAGACGGTCCTGCATGTCTTTTCCTTTTCCTAGCTTTTCTTCATCATTAAAATCAACAGCATCAATAACGCCTTGCAATCCGTTAGCTTCAGCAAGTTTAGTGAGTACTTTATTTATACCCTCACCAATATCTGATTTTCCTTTAAGTTTCATCAGATCAGCAAAACTACCACCTGTTGGAATTTCAACAAGTGCATCTGCCTTACCAGAATATTTGTCAGACACATATCGCATGAACAAAAGCACAAGAACATAGTCCTTATATTGTGATGCATCCATTCCTCCACGCAATTCATTACAAACTTCCCAGATTGAGCTATATAGTTGTGATTTCTTAATTGCCATGAATCTTATTCTTGTATTTATTTATTGAGCTCTAACCTGCATAAAAACCGAGTTACAACTCGAATTACATACCCACCACTTTACCACTTTCTACCCCAAAAATAAAGATTTCTCAAACTAATAGCTTACCCGCGTAAACCACCGCTTAAGTTGTGTATTAAAAGTTTAAGCCTTAACTTTTAATATGCCGATTTCAAATTAAAAGTTACTGCCCCGTCCAAGCCTTTCCACATTCCGAACACCTATTATTACCAGTATGGTCGAAATCATCCATAAATTTATTCGGCAAGTATTCTTGTTCGAATTCACTCCAGAAAAACTCATCATCAATAATAGTTTCTACGAGCTTGCGTTCGGAACCACACAATTGGCAGGCATGTTTTGGAAATGTTTTTGTTATTTCAATCACGCACTGATCATTGATCGAATAGAAGAATAAGTCAATGCAACTAACGAGTGATATACCCCACCAACAAAATCAACCCTATCCACCAACCCAGATCCGACACCAACAAACTGACCATTAGCTTACTTTGCAAAGACGCAGGCAATAGCTCGGTCTGCCGTCCCTCTCTTTCTCGTGATATCAATAGTGGACTTATATAGAAGGACAGAAATAATCCATTAAGTATCAGAACACATGCGATAATTGCATGATAGAAAGGTATACCAGTGAATGATGCATCACGATAGAGAATCACACCTCCGATAATTACAAGAGTAATACCAATCCAAATAAGTGGCTTGGTAACTTTGTGAGTTCTGATTGATGCCTCTGTCCAGTAACTTGATTTCCTTCCTAGGAATCCATGAATATCAATAACAGTAACTGCTCCAAGGCCGATAATAAATCCAGCTATGAATATAAACAATCCTATAGAGTCTAAAGACATAATTATTTAATCTTGAATAGTATTTTAGCATTTTAAATTGTTTAATCATATCGATTACAATACTGGTATTTCCCTAATCCCTCACCCCCAATCCATTACAACACAACAAAATCAATGTTCTTGCAAATAATTCATTTTTGAGTAATATGATAAATAGAATACAAAATAAGATTGAAAATGAAAACTGAACCCTATATCGGTATCACAGACTTCACTAGTTTCGAACAAGTAAGAAGAATGCTCGATGTGTTCCGGAAACACAAGCATCCTGAATCACGGAGAATTCTTCATGTCGGTGTCATGATGAGTCACAAGACTCTGAATGACATCGAGAACATGTTCTCTGGTGCCTTTCCGCATTATGACACAGTTGCTAGTATCCTTCGTTCTACCGACGAAGATGTTTACAATTGTTTGCATTATGCTGATTACGGCAGTAGAACAAGGTCGACTGACCTAGTCCGTGCACTTGAATATGCAGGGCCATTTGTCAATGCTATTCAGCTCGATATGACATGGCCTGATCCTGAAATGATCAAAGAGGCCATCTGGACGTCTGGCAAGGATATCGAGGTTATCCTTCAAATCGGCAGAAATATCCTCGACGAATGTCGTGGATATCCAGATAGAATTGCAGATCGTCTCGGGAGATACGAAGGAGTTATCCATCGTGTTCTTCTCGACAAGAGCATGGGACGAGGACTCGGCATGGACGCAGAGAAACTCATTCCATTCGTACAAGCGATCAAAGCACGGTTTCCTGCATTCAGACCTGTCGCTGCTGGTGGCCTTGGCCCCAATAGCATCAATCGTGTCGAGCCTCTCGTCAGAGTATATTCAGATATCTCAATCGATGCCGAAAGCAAACTTCGACCAAGCGGAAGTATCCTAGATCCGATTGATTGGAATATGGCCAGTACATACCTCATCAAGGCTCTTCAACTTCTGAGGTAGGAATTTCGCGAGTCCTGTCTTGCGAGATAATCACCCACCACCACACAGAAACCCTCTGTCTTTGGATGGTGGGTTTTCTGTTTTAATATCTATAACACCAATTTATGCTACAATTTACAATATTAAATCTATGCTCCAAGACTATTTAAACTACATCAAAGACAATCCCCAAGGCCACTGGTTCAAGGCCAAGCTTTATGGCTGGGGCTGGACTCCTGTTAAATGGCAAGGATGGTTAGTTATACTAGTCTACATTTCACTCATCTCTATTCTAATATTTATGAGAGAAGAATCTATACCAGGCAATCCAGATTCTGGTAGTAATTTCCTAACATTCGCTTTGCCGATTATTCTGCTTACTACCCTTCTGATTTATATATGTTACAAAAAGGGCGAGAAACCACGATGGCAATGGGGTATGAAGAAGAAATAATTTTGCTTGATTTTTACAATCAAACATGCTATATTTACATCGGATCGGGATCATTGAAATGAAGTGAATGGACCCCCAACGATGCAATTGCATCAAGGACACTACATGTCCTCAATCCACGCGTTCCCATGATGTACACTGACTTTTAGTCACGCGATCGGGCCCCATTTTCTTCTTCCGGATGATAGCTATGCTTTCATCAATTTCGTGCCTAGCTCATGCTTTGCACTTCCCTTTTTGTTCTTTCTTTCCTTGTTCTTTGTTCACCCCCAAGCCACCAATTCCGGTGG
>CAZOGG010000032.1:0-4164 GCA_964579565.1 uncultured Candidatus Saccharibacteria bacterium
CTTCAAGTCCGAAATATTTCTTGTTCTTGTCTGGTACTGACTTGATTACACTTGCCGAATTTACATATTGATTATTCAATACTACACTCGTAGTCTTGATAATTGAATTCTCCTGAAAGACTAGGAATACAATAGTGGTAATGAAAAGAATTGAGAAATATTTAATCCAATTGGAATATTTATTTATTACTCCCAATATAAAGCCATATATAGTAAATACGATTGTGTAATAGAGGAAATTAAATACTAATTCATATGATTCACTAAAATTAAATTTACTAACAAAAATAGATAATGTTATGTAATTTAATGGGAATGACAATGCACTATAACCCTCCTGATTAGTTACAAATACTATTACAATAGACAGTATCACCGCCACAAAGAAAGATATTATCGTGAATTCAAATATTGTTAATTTCTTATTTGTCATATTACTTTATTTTTTTAATTTTCTTATTGATGAAATCATCTATATTATCTATGTTTGACTGTAATTCCTTAAATATTTTCTCCTCTTTTCTATTAAGATCTCTGTCTGATTTAATCATTTCAAGAACCTCTAATTGATCACTTAATCCTTCCTTGAATGACATGAGCACTTTATGTATTTCCTTGGTTGTACCATCCAACTCCTTTGAAATTCTTCTCTTGAGACCGAAGAACTTATGCCAACCCAAATACATTAACAGTATAAGTATAGCTAGAAGTATTAAGACTATGATTAGTGATAGTAACGTATAACTTATAGACTTTGTAGTTCTAACAAGTGCTGTATCATTTACTCTTATTGATATCTTGTTTGATATTGGACTTGTTACAGATTCACCGAAATAATTCTGAGCCCAAATGCTTAATACTCCCGTTCTATCGAATACATCTGTGCTCAATGTAAATGCACCATTCTTATCTGTTGTTTCAGTGTATGTATTTATCTTTCCATTATTCAGTTGTGTAAATACTCTAATTTCTGACATTACATAATCAGTTGTACCTCTTACATTTACATTTTCACCCTTAACGATTGCACTTCTATCTACTCTAATCTTTGGTCTTGTTATATTTACACTAGTATAAGTTGATTTTGATGTGCTATAATTCCCAGCTCTATCATATGCTAATACAACAATATTATGTTCTCCATCATTTCTTACTGGCAAAGTATATAACCTATCAATTATAGAATCGCTTTTAACTCTGAACGCTGATTCTGAATCAATCTTAATTGAATATGAATCTATTCCTGATGTCTTATCTATAGCGTCAAGCTCTACAATATCTCTTGTGCCCTTATTCTTAACTACAATATCGAAATCATCTGGTGGTGTATTGTCGACTTGAATCTTATAATGTGCTATCGGCCCATTTCCATTAGAATTTATGTATCTAATATGGAAATACATAATTCCATCAGTTAGATTATTAACCGTTCTCTGAGATACTGTATTGTCATATGCTACTGTCGGTGTTGAGTTCTGAGTCTTATTAAATAGGGTCTGAATTGATGTCACACCATCAGGAATATTCCAACTAAATGAGGCGCTATTACCTTGATACCATTTATCAGAATCTGAATGAGTTGATGAAATTACAATAGGCTTATCAGGCAATGAAGCTGTCGGCTTAACATTAATAACTTCATTGGCGACTTCGATCTGAATTGTACCGGTTTGCTTACCACTCAATATGTCTGTACCAAGACCATTATTCTCCCTTACCGCTGAATCGGCGTAGAATATATTTGCTGTACCCTGCTTCTTAGCCTTGAATACAACACTTACAATTTCCCCACCATATCCATTATATCCAGGATTTGGCACTCCACCGTTAAATGTAATTTGACCGAGAGTGTTAGAAAACTTAGGATCCTCAACCCATAGTGTAAATATGGATGAGGTTTTACCTACAGATATAACTTCCAATAAATCAGTAGGAAATTGAACAATTCCATCTACGTTATTTATTGCCTTGCCATCAGTATTAACTGTGAATTTAATAGAAGCTATATTCCCCACAGAGATCTTCGAGCTAGATGGTGATACTTGTAGAGTGGCAGCAGACGAGATATTAACGCAGATTAAAAATGCTAGAGATAATGTGAGTGATATTATTCTTTTTGCATTTTTAATGTACATCTACTTAATAATTAATTTTGGACTATTTCCTTAGTATCTTTTTGATAATGAATCTAATAACTACTATCAACAATACTACGACTATAACTGATAACCATGATACTGAACCGAACCATGATTCTGAAACTGGATAATTTGCTGTCTTTTTGTTATTTGCTTTATCATAAGCAGTAACTGTTAATTTCACTGAATCTGATTGATTCTTCAATACATAAGTACTACCACTTCTGACAACCGGAGCTCCATCCTCAGAAACCTCATAATGACTAATACCGGATTGATTATCTAATGAACTAAAGAAGGCGAATTTCTTGCCGTCGAACAATGTGCTGTCCTGACCTATTACAACTATGAAGTCCTCTGGAGGTGTAACATCTGATGCTATAACATCATTCCATTCATTTGAAGCTGGAACTCCCTGCTTACTTGCATCTATCTTAATTGAAATAGGTTTCTGCTTTACTGGAACCTTCGTGCCCTTTCCGTCATTAGCATAAGTAACCATATTCTGTGGAGCTATTGTAATAGTTCCCTCTTTCTTTGCTTCAACAATTATCTTAAATAGTGTTGCACCCTCAATGCTAAACCCTCCAGGCACTCCACCTACAAAAGAAATTAAATTCCCGTCTTTAGAAAGTGACGGTGTTCTCGGCCATAAGCCAAATGAAGAATTCGCTAAGCTGAACTCTTGAACCACAACGCCACCACCAGTTGTAGACTTAACTGATACCTCTCCTTCTACAGTATTAAGTACTGCACCTTCTGCATTAACCTTAACTGTAATAATTGCAGTATCGCCAACAGAAATAGTTGACTTAGATGATTCAACATACACGGTTGAGGCATTTGTTACTGCTGGTAATGCTAATAAAACTGCGATTGTTATTATAAATTTTTTCATATTAATTTAATTAAATAATTTATTTCTTACTCCATTCGAACAACATTATGGAGAAATCAACTGAATCAATTTTAGCATCTTTATTGATATCAACATACTTGTTACTAAATGGTGGCTTCGACTTCCAGAAATACAGCAATATTGAGAAATCAATTGAATTTACCTTTCCATCACAATTGAAATCTGCTCTTGAACACTGTCCAGGTACTGGTATTACCGGTGCTGGCTGGCTAGGTGAGCCGCTACTACCACCCGATCCTCCACTACCTCCAGACCCACCTGATCCTCCAGCACCACCACCTTCACCATTTGATGCTTGTGTTGCTGTAAATGATCTAGAAGCTCCTGAATTATCTGTACCGTAGTACGCTATAACCTTAAAGTAATAATTGCCAACTGATGGAACTGTAGCTGTTAATGTTGTATTGAAGTCCTCTCCAGGATTAATATACTTAGCTGCTACTGCATTGAACACATCATCACCATCTCCACAAGTATTATTTATATCAGAAACAACACACCATTCATATTGATATTCATAACCAGTCAATCCCTCGTTTGTGATTGTAACATTTGCTGCTACTGTTGGAATTTCTGTATCAGATATACTATTGATTATGACCTGAGGTGGTGATGCTGCGACTTGCCAATAATCATTTCCTGGTAGAGTCTTACCAGATTCCACAGTCGCTGAGAATACACTCTCCCATGTTCCTTCTGTGGCACTCGGAGCAGTTGCATATGAATAACTGTATGTTCCTGTTGCTGTTCTTGTCATACTTGCACCATTTACTACCACATTTCTACCTGGATCATAAATTGTAACTACTGGTAGGTTTGCAGAGTCTGTTAATGTTCCATTGTAAACAGTTGTTACATTTGCTAGATAATTCTCTCCTGCATTTATCGTTCCAAAGTCTGATGTTGATACTGTCCATGGTGACTGTGACGATAGTGTTAGAGATGTTAGTGTTCTAGATGTTGCACTCCATACATCTGCTGCTACTGAAGACATTGATGTTAATGTTCTTGTTCCACTTGTCCATACCAATGAAGGTATCGATGAAATTAGTGATCCCAGTGATGACGAAGCTGTTCCCACTGTTGTATTAACTGCTGATGTAACTG
>CAZOGG010000032.1:4264-6947 GCA_964579565.1 uncultured Candidatus Saccharibacteria bacterium
AAGTAGATGCTGTAGTTACAAGTGATCCCAGTGATGACGAAGCTGTACCCACTGTGGCATTAACTGCTGATGTAACTGCAGCTGTTTGTGCATCTGTATTGGCGTTAATATTAGCTGTATTTGATGTAATTACATTTCCAATTGATGTAGAAGCTGTAGTTACATCAGATTGTAGAGCTAGAGAACCTGAAGTTAGAGTATTGTCAGTTAGATTACGTGTAGCATATGTCCATACATCTGCTGCTGATATACCTGTACTACCTGTAAGTGTACGAGTACCGTTTGTCCAGACGTCGGCAACTAGACTTCCAAAAGTAGTTAATGAACGACTAGATGAAGACCAAACTGCAAGTGGAATAGTTGCGTATAAAGATGAAGACGCAGTTAGAACATCTGACTGAGTGGCTAGAGAACCAGTATCAAGTGATGCACCAGTCAATGTCCTACTTGAATTACTCCAAATATCAGACACGAGCGTACCCATAGAAGTTAATGTTCTAGATGTACTAGACCATATAGAGTTACTCAATGTAGTAGTTGATACGATAGTAGCGCCCACAACGAAGGATTTATCAACTTTTACAAGATCGCCGGTAGCAACACTTCCACACTTCATTTGTGAAGGCCACACACCCTCAGGCCCGGCAGTAGGTATTGAATAACTATAATGTGTAAATCCATTAAGATTTGCGGTCATAGCCGACTCATTTACTATAAGGGTGCCAGATGGATTATAAATAGAAATAACACAACCAGCAGTTGTGGTTGCGACAAGGTCATCATCGTATACAAACTCACCAATTATTGCTGTTTCTCCAGTAGCGTACCTCTCATAGGCAGCATTAGCTATATAAATAGAACCAAAAAGTAAAAAGATAAACAGACCCACAAAAATGGATAGCTTTGTAAGGGATTTACTTTTGTACAATGTACGGTCTATCATTTATTAATGAATATAATCTAAAGAACAGCAGAACAAAAACCTATTTACTCTTCTTCTCGTTTATCTCTGAAGGTGTATCCTTAAATGCTGTTCTAAGATGCTTAATTGCATCAACTATATTCTTTGATAGCTCTGGAATCTTCTTTGAACCAAATAATATTAGTAATATTACTGCTATTATGACCAATTCTTTCATTCCAATATTTCCAAACATATTTTTTATAATTAATTAATAATTTCTAACTTTCCAAATTTCGAATTTGCATATATTGTAAATTCGTAAAGAAGGATAAGTGGTAGTGCCATTGCTATTAATGATAGCCCATCAGTTGGTGGAAGTAAAGAAGTAAAAATGAAGATTATCAACACCGATATTCTTCGTTTTTCCCTTAATGATTCCACACTTACTAGGCCTGATCTGATAATAAATGTGAAGATAATAGGAAATTGAAATAAAATACCCAGAAGTAAAGCTGTGGAGACTATTTGTGAGAGGAACATGCCGATATCCCAAATATTCTGTATGCCAATAAAGTCGTTAATCTGAGCCAGCAATATTAATGCATAATACATAATAAAGAAACCGTATAAAAAGCCAAATATAAATAAAATAATGGTTAAGGGTATTAATGAAAGGAAAATCAGCCTCTCCTTCCCTGTTAATGCAGGCCTTAGGAACATGTATATGTTATAGACAAGAATCGGACAACAAATTACAAAAGCCATAAATAGCCCTATATTTATGGACAAATCAGCAAACTGGAATGGTGATGTGGTAGCAATTGTTACATTTTGAATATCGAAGAATGACAATGTAAATTTAAGTATAGATCTTGTAGAAAGGAATCCGGCCACAAAAATTACAACAAAAAATATTGCTAATCTATATAATCGGCCTCTAATATCATCTAAATATGGTGTGAATTTTAATATGAATGATTTTATTTTATCTGTCATAGAGGAATGATATAAAATCAGGATTTACTCAGACATTATGAATATATTTCCGCCTCCTGTTACTTCAGGTATTTCTGAAAGTAATACTGTTTCATTATCACCTATTAGTGAATCATTCGGTGTATAACCAGAATTACCAGCAGGTATTTCTATTATAAAATCTTGTCCGTCTCCCGATTGAGCTAGAATATCATTTGTAGCCATAGTTTTATAATCCTAATTCTTTTGAAATTTTATTCTTAACTAACTTTTTTGCAAACGCAACAACTTCACTTGTAGTAGACGTATTGGTATCAATATTCTCAGGAGCAGGATTGGTAGTTTCTATTATAGGTACAATTATATTGTCCGGAGTAGTTGTAGATGTAGATATAGGTGTAGTAGTGGATGTTTCAATATCCGGCAGAATTGAGGGTGTTGTTGTAGATTCTTCAATGTCAGGAAGAATTGAGGTTGTTGTTGTAGAAGTACTAATATCTGGAATTATATCTGGAGTTGTCGTTGATAAATCAATTGGTGGAATAATTGTAGGAGTGGTTGTTGATGTCTCTAAATCAGGCAGAACTGAAGGAGTTGTGGTTGAAGTATTGACCACAGGAATTGTGCTCGGTGTAGTTGTGGCTACTGTAGGTGTATTATTAACCTCTTGTGTTGTGATAGGTGTCTCTGCTTCTGCTTCTGTATCTTTTACTGTTTCCTCTGTTAAATCAGAACTTTTCTGTGGAACAATATTTTCAACCATTTTGTCTACAGCTATTTGCTTACTATCCTTTCCGAAAAAAT
>CAZOGG010000033.1:0-6862 GCA_964579565.1 uncultured Candidatus Saccharibacteria bacterium
CAATTAATAATTATTTAAAACAAAAAAAGAGAAAAGAGGAAGAGAATACTCAATTCGATTTTCTGACTATTATTGATACTTCTAGATCTGATCTATCAGAACAAATAGAAAATTGCATTGACAAGATTCGTATTTCAATGTAATGTTTCTCACCAGAAGGAGAATCGAATTTGAAAACGAGAATTAAGGCTGACTTCAGAAATCTGTGCAAGAATCTGGGTGGATTTGGTGCAGTTCTGGTTTGTCTCCCAGTGATATGGGGGATTTTCCAGGGCGATAAGTTCAATCCTGTTTCCTACTTTCTATGGTCGCTATTGTCAGTAGTGTGTGTAGTGGTCCTTGTTCGTGCAGGACAGGGTGGCTATACAATCATGATTGGCTATATCTTGTCTGATTTTGCGATCGGAGCATGTGCATATTATAAGAATGGCAGGCTCAGCTTCGGATATTTCGAAGCGTTTGTCACAACACTCACCATCATGTGTCTTGCGATGTATGTTTGGTGTGATAGAAGAAAGAAGTATAGGCCTGCTGTGATTGTTTGCGCAACGGCAGCTATACTTGCTGGAGTACCTCAGATTGTTGATTCATTCAATAATCCATTTCAGACGAGTTTGCTGATCTGCATACTCTATTCGCTTATCAGTTTCTTATCGTATTATGGAGATAGACCAACATTCGAGGCTAGACTTATACCCGGCCTTTCAATCATTTACTGGTTTACGATTATCATTATCGTGATCTGTAATCGCACGGCATAAGGAAGCCAAGAATTCCTCACGAGACACCTACATACAATAGGTGTCTTATTGTTTACAACACAAGTTTAATAATTAGAATTATTAGGGTTACTATAAAAATAAACAAAAATACTCTTTTCATGTTTATAGATGCTTTCTTTGAGCTCTTGATCTCATTTGTATTTATTTTTGAATCAAGATTGGTAATTTCTGTCTTTGGCGATCCTGATTCTTGATTGATTCCAGATTCTCCAGGATTACTTATGGCTGCTACCGCAAGTTGATTATTAGCCGAAACAAAGTTTGGAATAATTAAAAAAGAAATAATCAATAATATAGTCTTAATGAACATTAAATATAATTATATATTATGTTTATCTTATATCAAGATATCCACATTCTTTGATACTCAATATATAGTTTTGAACTATAATTAGCATAAGATGTATAAAAATAAACTAGCTAAGGGTTTTGTCTTTTTGGGAGGTATTATTAGTATTGCACTTGCATTTACAATAATTTATGAAATATTAATACGCTCTAGTGATTTTATCTCTAGGATAAACATTGCACCTCATTCGCAACTTGCTCAAGTTTCCGCTAGTCCAGATATAACCTCCGGACTTGTGGGGTATTGGAATATGGACTCTTCTGATATTGACTGGAATACTAATACTATTGTTGATAGATCGGGTACTGGTAATACTGGAACTTTGATTGGGTTTAATCAAGCTACTAGTTCCACATCAGGGAAATATAATCAAGCTTTACAGTTTCTTAATACGAACACGAAAATTTCCGTTGCAAGCTCTGAGACACTGAATATGAGTGTCACAAATGCGTTCACTTACTCTGTTTGGATGAAGGTAACAGCTTTCACACCATCAGCTGGTAGTTTCAATTGCTTGATATGTCATGATGTTAATCAACAGTTTTCTATGCATAGTTCAGGTGGTTTAATAGCGTTCAGGCCTGGTGGTACGGTATCTCAATTGTTGAATTATGGTGCTCCAGTAAGGACTGTAGACCAATGGTATCATTTGGTCGCCACATATGATGGAACAACATCAAAATTATATATTAATGCGGTAATGGCGGGGAATACTAGCTCAATGGAATCTATAGGAACAGCTGGTCGTAACCCAACCCTTACTATAGGAGGAAGTTTCCTTGGAGGAATTGGATTAAATGGTGTTATAGATGAAGTTCGAGTGTATAATCGAGCCTTGTCAGCACAAGAAGTTTCAGCACTAAATCAGGCGGCTAATTTTGACGTGGTAGTGATCACTCCTCCAGCAACACCGCAAGGCCTGACCTCTTCATCACCTACTTTTAATTCTGTTTCATTGTCCTGGTCAGCAAACCAGGAAGCGAATCTTAAGGAATATCGACTGTTTCAGAACAATGTTCAATCTGCAATTATTCCAGCGGGTCAGACAACATATGAGGTAACTGGTTTAGCACCAGCTACTACTTATACTTTTAAATTATCTGCTCTCAATACAGCGAATGTTGAAAGTCAGAAGTCATCAGAAATATCCATAACAACTAATACTCCATCTGCACCTCCTACATACCCATCTAAGTTGCAAATAAAGGGTACACTATCGCCGGACGCCACGGGAACGTATGAATTACAATCTAGTTCCTACAATAATCTACCAGTATGGAAACGTAGTGATGGAGTATATTACATTTATTATATTAATAGTTCTATGGCGCGTTTGACAACGACGCTTGGTAATGAGAGCGCAGGGTATTGGTCTTGGAATTATGTATTGAATAATTTGTCAAAGGGTGGCGTAGAGAATATCCCATCAACTGCATCAAAGACATACACGGGGACTGCCACTATAAGTGTCGGTGAGGAGATTGGTTTCCCTACACCTGCTCAGTATATGGCGAGTCGAACTGCTCCTTCATTTAAGTCAGGTCATACCTTACCACCACTTACACGATGGGGATGGAGCCTAAGTTATGACACAAATGTTGAGCTTGCTAATCGTTGGGGGTATGCACTTGAGTTTGGGGATGTAGATACTAATTCAGTAAATGCATTGAATAATCCAAACAGTACACAGTCGAAGATGATTTCACTGGTACAAAGTAATCCATCACAGTATAAGCTTTCTGTTATGATTCCTAGAAATTCAGGAATAGAAATTCCAAGTACAGCATATACAGTGGACGCAAATGGTAATCCTACTAAAGTATGGAGTCCGGAAGCACCTGATAGTGTTCTTTCTGCTATGGCAACATCTATCTCCAATAATTTACAAAAAGTTACAAGCAAAGCTCCAGTTTCTGTTGTTCTAAATGGTGGAGAGAGGTATCTGGGTGTATGTGGTTGGGATTGTAATGCTTGGAAAGTCGATCCGAAGGTAGTCACAGCTAAGGGAGATTTGTCTTGGGGGGATTATGCATCTCAACGTAAAGCTCATCAAGAGATGTTCTTTACAAATGCCGTTCGTGCTCTGACTAATGCTATATACATATATTATCCTACTGGCAATCAATTCAATGATCGTACATTTGGTTGGGATTGGGATTACAAGTATATGAATAAAGTTGCAGATTATCCTGGTATTTCAATGTATTGGGGTGAGTTCAATACTGGATGGAAGGGGCAGGGTAATTATGGTATGTTATCGCAGGTTTTGTATGCTCATGGATATGATGTTAAATTTGGTAAGCCACACTCATATAATTGGGTAAATGCTGGATGGGGAGTTACAAAGCCAGATGGATGGGCAGACATCCCTCGTTATTATGGTTTTCTAAAGACTTACTACACTTCAGGTATGCTTGGAGGTATTGCTGGTTACTTCGCTTATCCGACAGGAGGCTTCAATTTGCCATTCGATTCTAATACGCCACCACATTGGCTTCAACAAATAGAAACTCTCGGTCGTGTTCACGGTGAGTTCAGTTATCTAGAGGATATTCTTCGTAATGGAGATCTATTACCAGGTCCAGACAAGCATATTAGTGCTGCTGACCAGCCAGCTTATGAATTCCGTACTGGTTTCGCAGACACTAGAGTCCTTGCTCGTAAAATGAGAAATAGTAAACGTTGGTTAATATCTGCATGGGCAGCTGACAATCTTACTCGTACTGTAAATGTTGACATACCTGGGTTGAGTAATATAAGTGTAAGAGCTACTCCAGCAGGAAGTCTTTATGACGCTAGAATAGTTAATGGTGTTCAGACCTTGACCGAACTAGATGGTGGTTCTATGTCTCCTGGTGTAATTACATTACCGAGCTCTCAGCCTGATAGTGATAGTTCTGCTCCATATGTACCAGCTCCAGTGATAACCACCTACACTCTTTCACTGACAAAATCAGGTACCGGCACCGGTACTGTAACCGGAGGATCTATTTCTTGCGGGGCTACTTGTTCTCAGGTATCTAATTCAGGTACGACAGTTACACTTACTGCTACACCATCCTCAGGTTCTACATTTGTTGGATGGGGAGGTGGTTGTTCAGGAACAGGAAGTTGTGTAGTTACTCTAAATTCAAATGCATCAATTACAGCTACATTTAATAAAACATTAACTGACCCTATTCCACCAGCCCCGGTAATAAACAATCTACCAGTACTTTCATCGATTGGCTCAAAATCAGTAGATGAGAATTCCACATTAACATTTACGATATTAGCTACAGATATAGACGGAGATACGTTAACATATTTTGCTTCCTCGACCCTGCCTGCAGGAGCAACGTTTAATAATAGTACTAGAGTATTTACATGGAAACCAACCTTCACACAGTCAGGTGTATATACACAAACCTTTCTAGTGTCAGATGGAAATGGAGGTGTTGATTCAGAGACTATTAATATTACTGTAAACAATATAAATCGTGCTCCTTCAGCAAATGCAGGCAATGATCAAACAATTACTCTTCCAGCAAATGCTAATTTATCTGCTTCTGCGTCTTCAGATCCGGATGCTGATAATCTAAGTTATTCATGGACCAAGGTTTCTGGACCAAGTTCAACAATTGCAAGTCCGAGCTCAGTATCAACCGTAATATCATTTGCATCTAATGGTGTATATGTATTTAGACTGACAGTGTCAGATGGAAAATTCAGCTCTGTAGATGATATATCTATAAAAGTAGATTCTACACCTCCTATAGGAATAGCTGATAGGGATAATGATGGTGTGCCTGATATTGGTGATAAATGTCCAAATACAAAACCAGGTAGAACGGTAAATACTGTGGGTTGTCCTTTGCCAAAAACTTCTAAGTTTACACTCAAGACTGATCTATCGTCGGTTGATATAAATTCCATTTCATCATTTGAGATTGGAAATGCCCACGGTAAAATAACTTGGAATCAGTCCTCGTCACCATTTAGTCTAATTCGTTCAGATGATCAATTAGATATTGATTCAAATTTAGATATTGCTTCAAATACTATTAATCTTAACTCTCAATCACTGCCAGAACTCAATAAAAACTCAACAGTGACAATATATAATGTAAATGTAGCACGTCCTCGTATTATGAAAGATGGACAGGTCTGTACTTCTTGTACAATAATCTCTCATCAAAATAATACGGTTACATTCACAGTACCAGGGTTCTCAATATACACAATTATTGAAGAACTAGTGCCATTGCAAATTATTATGCCAACTGACACTCAAACCTCTAGGTCTGGAAGTAGGAGGTCTAGTAGTTCTGGTTCACAAACAGTAACAACAGTACCTCCAGGGGTAGCGCCAACAATTGCACAACCAGCTTCAAACGTTAATCCATATTTACCTAAGAACAGCACAAATTCAAAACCTGTAGTCAAGCCAACCACAGCTCCAACTCCAGCTGTAGTATATACAGATCTAGTACTAGATGGAGGACCATTTGAAGCGTACAAGACACCAACATTTTGGGAGTTGTTTATACAATATCTTAAGGATGTTTGGAATACTGCATTCCAGCTCTCCAGAGGTTCTGTACTTAGAATATATAATGGATTTATAGAAGTCTTTTAATTAGGATATCCACATGTATAGCAAATATAAACTATCTAAAGGGTTCTTCATATTTAGTGGCGTTCTAATTACTGCAATTTTATTTGTTTTACTATCTAAAATAAATGTCCCATCTCAGTTAATGCTTGCTCAGGTTTCTGGCGCTTCAGATATAACTTCTGGATTGGTGGGGTATTGGAATATGGATTCTTCGGATATTGATTGGTCGGCAAATACTATATTGGATAGGTCTGGAAATGGTAATCAGGGTAGTCTTGTTGGCTTATCATCAGGCAGTGATAGCGTTAATGGTAAATACGGTCAAGCAATGACTTTCAATGGAGTAAATAAGATAAGTATTCCATCTGCCCAATCTCTTAATTTAAGTATTAATAATGCTTTCACATATTCGGTTTGGTTGAAAAATGCAAGTCAGATTGATACATGGCGAGCGGTTATTTATAGTGATGTTCTACATAATTTATCAGTAGGTAATTCACTAATCCTTATTCGTCCAGGTGGTTCGGTTAGACAACTTGTACAATACGGTCCTAATAATAATTATCCTTCATATGTGGTTGGTGAGTGGTATCATTTAGCAGTTACATATGATGGTTCTAACATATACATCTATGTTAATGGCCAATCCAGCTGTTCATCATGTAATGTTGCTGCTACAGGTACCATGAGTACTGTTAGTTCATTATCTATCGGCTCAACATTTAAAGGGGATATTGATGAAGTTCGTGTCTATAATAGAGCATTATCTCAGAGTGAGATTACAGCATTATACGGAACACAGAGTTTTAATTCTACAGCACTTACGCCGCCGTTAATTCCACAAGGTTTAGTTTCAAATACACAAACATCTAGTTCTATTTCATTATCTTGGAATGCTAATACAGAATCTGATATTTCTTCTTATAAGATTTATAGGAATGGTGCTCTATTGGCAGTTCTTGATAAAAATACATTAAGTTATTCGGATGATGGTTTATCTGCGAATACTTCTTATACTTATGCTATAAATGCAATAAATAATTCAAACTTAGAAGGCCCCAAAACCTCAGATTTAGCTATAAGTACCAAACCAAATGACACCCCTGTTATTTCTGGAACTGTAACTCCAGCTCA
>CAZOGG010000034.1:0-6838 GCA_964579565.1 uncultured Candidatus Saccharibacteria bacterium
ATAATCACATTAGATTGTGGAATCTCTGATATTGAACAGGTGAAATTAGCACAGGACAATGGAATTGATGTGATTGTTACTGATCATCATGAACCTCACGAGGTCTTACCACCAGCCTATGCAATTGTCGATCATAAGCAGAAAGATTGTAATTATCCAGAGAAAATTCTTTGTGGCTCTGGAGTGGGATATAAGTTAATACAAGCAATTCTCAAAATTAATAGATTTAATCTGAAAGAAGGTCAAGAGAAATGGTTCTTGGACATGGTTGGTATTGCTACTCTATCTGATATGGTGCCACTTGTAGGGGAGAATAGGATTTTCGCTAGTTATGGACTTACTGTTCTTCGCAGAAGTCCTAGAAAGGGTCTTGTTAGATTATTGAATCATTTGAAAATCAATCAGAAATACTTAAATGAAGATGATATAGGGTTTATGATAACTCCAAGAATCAATGCTGCATCAAGAATGGGAGTTCCTATGGATGCATTTCATTTACTTTCAACAGAAAGCGATGATGAAGCTCATAGATTCACTGAGCATCTGGATAAAATCAATAATGAAAGAAAGGGCACAGTAGCTGCCTTGGTTAAAGAAGTTAAAAAGATAATAAATGAAAGACATAAAGATAATCCAAGAAATGTAATTGTTGTCGGTAATCCAGAATGGAAGCCATCATTATTGGGTCTGGTTGCTAATACTTGTGCAGAGGAATTCAGCAAGCCTGCATTTATATGGGGCAGGGATGGAGACAATATAATAAAGGGTTCATGTAGATCGGGCGATACTGTTAGTGTTGTAGATATTATGAATAATGTCCCAGAAGGTGTGATGATTCAATATGGTGGACATTTCGCTTCTGGTGGTTTCGTCGTCCATAATGAAGCTATACATCATTTCGAAGATCATCTTAATTCTGCTTTTGATAAATTAATTAAAGAGAATAAGGATATTGAGCCAGATTATATTGATTATGAATTAGATTTAGATAAGGTAAATTGGAATACATATTCTCAGATTGAGAAAATGGCTCCATTCGGTATTGGTAATGAGAAGCCACTATTTATTTTTAAGGATATAATAATCGCTGGAATAAAGCATTTCGGCAAGGAGCAGAATCATCTTGAATTAAATTTCATAGATAAGATGGGAAATAAGATAAATGCTATGGGATTCTTTATGAATTCAAATAGTTTCAATACGGAAATAAAGGTTGGTATGAATATCGATCTTGTGGCAACAATGGAGAAATCCATGTTTCGTGGTCGTGCAGAGCTAAGATTAAGAATTGTTGATATACTATAGGACATGAAAATTTCAATTTATACTGATGGATCATCAAGAGGTAATCCTGGACCCGGAGGTTGGGGAGCTATCATACTTAATGACAATAGTGTAAGCGAACTTGGTGGCAGAGAGAATATGACTACAAATAACAGAATGGAATTAATGGCGTGTATAGAATCATTGAAGACAATCGATCTCAATAGTTCAGTGACTTTATATTCTGATTCTCAATACGTAATAAAGGGTATGACAGAATGGATAGACGGCTGGCAGAGGAAGAATTGGAAGAATTCTCAGAAGAAAGACGTTTTGAATAGAGATTTGTGGGAAATGATGCTGGAAGTTTCAAATGGCAAGAATATCGAATGGAAATATGTTAAAGGACATGCAGAGAATCCTGGCAATAACCGCTGTGATGAAATAGCTACTAGCTTCGCAGATAATGAACCAACAAAGTTGTATTCTGGTCCTATTGACTCATATAGTATAAGAATTGTGTAACTCAAATCTTCATTAAATCTTAATAACTTCTTAAGCTTTTCTTAATAGTGCTTTTGTTATTGTTGGGGGATGAATAACAAAATAAATATAATAATCACATTAATTTTAATAATAATCTTAGGCTTTAGATTCTATTCTGTTTTTAATATTAATCATTCTGATTTAATAGAAAGATATTCTAGTCAGAACATTGAGGTGGTTGGAACAATAATTAATGAACCTCAGATTAAGGATTTCAATCAAATATTTACAGTGAGAGCAGATGAATTCATAGCTAGAGTAACGACTGATAGATATATTGAATATAACTACGGAGATAAGATAATGATGAAAGGTAAAATTAGTACCCCAAGAAATTTCAAAAGTAATGGAGGTAGGACTTTCGATTATATTAATTTCTTATTGAAGGATGGAATTATATTTGAAATTAAAAAGCCAAATATAGAAATGGTTGGTATCAATGAAGGCAATTACATTTCCAAAAAACTTTTTAAACTGAAACAAGAATTTCTTTTAAATTTAAAAAGAGTTCTAGGCGAACCTCACTCTGCTCTCGCTGGAGGATTAGTTGTGGGAGAGAAGGGGGCACTCGGCAAGGACTTAATTGATGATTTCAGGAAATCTGGATTAATACATATTGTAGTTCTCTCTGGTTACAATATTACAATCGTTGCTGATTCTATAAGAAGAATACTTTCATTCTTGCCGAGAGTGATTGGAATAATTCTTGGTGCTCTTGGAATATTATTGTTTGGGATCTTGGTCGGTGGTGGAGCTACTGTTGTTCGTTCTTGTATAATGGCGATAATTGCATTGTTCGGATCACTGATTCGACGAGATTATAATGTCGGCAAAGCGCTGTTCATTGCGGGAGTTCTGATGCTGATACAGAATCCACTCATACTATTTTATGATCCGTCATTTCAACTTTCATTTCTTGCTACACTCGGATTACTATTTTTCTCCTCAAAGATTGAAAGCAAATTAAATTTCATTACAGAAAGTTTCGGCATCAGAGGACTTGTCGCTTCTACACTTGCAACACAAATATTCGTGTCACCGTACATACTTTATATGATGGGACAGCTATCAATAATTGGAATTATTGTAAATATTTTGGTTCTGCCAATTATCCCCATGACCATGTTTTTTGTTTTCTTCACTGGGTTAATCGGTTTTGTTAGTAGCCATGTTTCCCAGTTCTTCGGCTGGGTTTCACATCTATTATTATCCTATGAATTATTCATGGTTAGGTTCTTCGCTTCTCTTCCATTCTCTTCAATTCAATTGCCGAAATTTTCTTTCGCAATTGTAATTGGATTCTATCTTAGCTACTTTGTAGTGCTAGTGAAATTACCTTCAACTTTCTCCCAATTAATGTTTAGAAAGAAATCCTCCACGTAACTTTTCTTTCCAGATGGTTGATAGTCTGCAACATAAGAATGTTCCCACATATCAAGAGCGAGTATTAATGCACAGTCCTGAAGCTGACTTATATGCTGTTCTTCAACCCAGTTATTTATTAGAACATTTTCTTTTTTATCATAATAAAGCATTGCCCATCCTATTCCTCTAGTCATTGCTATTGATTTGAAAGAAGTTAACCAAGAATCAAATGAACCAAAATCCTTTTCAATTTGTTTTTTTAAATCACTATTGTCCGATAAAGCTTTTGCACTATCTTCTAATGAAGAGAAGTATATTTCATGATTTCTCATTCCATTGTATTCAAATCCCAATCGTCTTATGTCTTGTTTGCCCTCAAGTGTTTCATTTAGATTCTTCACATACCCCGCATACAACTTCAAATGCTCCTCAATGGTCTTGGCTGAGATACCTTTCAAACTTGGAATATTAAATTTTTTTTCTGTGAATTTATTCATATAACAATTTTATCATGAAAAACAAAAAGCTATACATATCAATCTTCATTCTAATAATTATCACTTACATTACCGTCTATATTTATAAATGGGAATTTCGTGACGAAAATCTTGAAGTATATTTCTTCAGCTTGAATCGAGGTAGGGCAGTATTTGTAAGAACCCCAGAGAATAAAACTATCCTTATCGGTGGTGGGCAGAATACAGAGGTAATTAGAGAGATCACAAATGTCACTCCATTTTATAGAAGGGAAATTAATAAATTAATAATTCCAAGTGCGAGTGTAAATCAGATCGGTGGACTTATTGAGATTGTAAATAGATATGAAATTGATGAAATAATAATTCCGAAGATTATGGCAACAAGTACAGTTCTCTCAGAACTAAAAAAAGTTATAAATAGAAATAAAATTCATGTTATTGAGGTCGTGGAAGGAGATGAGATTGAAATAGAGAAAGATTTGGAAATTAGAATTCTCTTTCCAAGTCAAAATTTCAAATACAATAAAACAAGTTTACCAGAATTAGGATTGCAAATTAAATACATGAATGTCTCTGCATATTTAATGGGGAATCTATCAAAGACAATTCAGAAGTATATTGCAAGAAATCTTCGAGAGACTCAGAATAATATAATTGAATTTTACAATACAGCAACAGAGTCGAAAGTTTCAAAAGAATTATTGGATAAAATAAAACCAAAATTTACTTTTTCTACAAAAGAGAAATCCATGCATTTAATTTCTGATGGGGAAGGGTGGATTCGGAAATAGACAAAGCGAGCTGATTAGGCTCGCTTGCTTGTTCTGCAGGGATCTTCTAGAGAAGATTCCTCATGTTAATTTCTACATAATCCAGTCGATCCTTACCGCAGACGATTTTGACGTTTAGCCTTTCGCCCCCAAGAATCTCTCTGACCCAAATTTTATCACCTGGGGCCATCTTGTCGTAGGGGATTGTTCTGATATTGAACCACTTAAGGTAGCTGAATTCGCGTTTCTGCCTCTTCACTCTACCTGTAAATGATTTACACACAAATACATGAAGTATAACTGTGCGTGCCTTACCAAAGATTCTGATTTTAACTTTGGCTACTTCATTGATTTCCCTTGCGTGTAGATTGGTCTCTTCTTGTAATTCTCTGATGGCACATGATTTGGCAGTCTCACCTCTCTCGACTTTACCTCCAGGAGGGGTGAGAAATCCAGCAATTTCTCCACCAAGGATTTGTCCGAGTAGGACTCTGTCTCTTTTGATGACAAAGATCAAAGTTGCAGTGATTCTTTCCCATTTTTTGGTGTTCATAGTTCTTATTGAACTTTACTCCAATAGGATATTTTGTCCAGCAAAAAACCGCTTTCGCGGTTCTTTGTTCTATATAATTCCTGCTTTCTTCAGTGTAGCGAATGCTCCTCGCTTCTGTATTGTCTTCAATGCTCTTGTTGAGATATTTAATATGAAAGACTTCTTAAGTTCAGGGACATATATCTTCTTCTTTTGAAGATTTGGATACTTTCTAACCATTCCTGTAGGGTTGAATTGAGTAGCACGAGTACGGTTTGAGTAACCGCCGGCAACCATTGAACCTCTCTTTGTTATTGCGCATACTTTAGCCATAGTGATAGACATGCTATCATAAGTAATATAATAAGCAAGAGCATGGAGGGATTAACTACAATTGTAACTATAATAATATTGATTATGTCGGTGGTAATTCATGAATTATCACATGGTTATATGGCAGATATATTGGGCGATCCTACGCCTAGATTGCAGGGCAGATTAACCTTAAATCCCTTGAAACATCTTGATTTATTCGGTTCATTAATAGTACCTCTTATCACATCATTCTCAGGTTTTACATTTGGTTGGGCTAAGCCAGTTCAATGGAATCCATATAATGTTAAGGATAAGCGAATTGGTGAATTACTAATATCAATAGCTGGACCGGCTTCAAATATACTAATAGCTCTAGTATTCGGACTACTTATTAGATTTGCTAGTGATTCCTTCAGTCCTTCATTTATTACTATTTCTATATATATTGTGGCAATCAATATAGTTCTAGCGGTATTTAATCTAGTTCCAATACCTCCACTTGATGGATCTAAGATACTTTTTTCAATTTTACCTATTAGATTTAACTGGATTAGGGAAATGTTGGAAGCCTATTCTGTATTCTTCTTTTTAATTATGGTCTTTTTCGTCTGGAGATTCATTGAGCCAGTAATTCCTTTGATATTTAAGGTGATTGTGGGGTAAGTTGCCTTTTTATATCATTACTATTTACACGGTCGATTATTTGTGATATATCTTATTTCGGTTAGTTCGGTGTCAACGAAACAAAACCCGAAAGGGTAGAAAGGCAAAGTCATGAGCGCAGAACGCGTGTGTGACAAGATTAGTTATACTCAAGGCGGAGAATTCATCAACTCTTTGGTAAGGGCAGGATTGAGCCCAGCCTTGTGTCAGTGTATTATCGATTCCAAGCGGAATCTACTTGCACAAAGTATCATTAGGATGTTGAAAGAGCGAGTCAGTAGGGATGGTGTCTTTGAGTTGAGGTACAGTTTTGAACTCACAGTTCCTGCAGGATTCAACTCAAGTACCTGCATTGATACTCTTCAACAAGATCAAGATGGAGATTCTCTGCATTTCTATGGGAAGATTAATTCGGCGCGCTTCAGTCTTCCTTACACCCTGAAGCCTGGTGAAAGATTCGAGGCGATGGTGTATGGAACGAATAAGTGCTTTGAGCCGAAGAATATCAAGAATTTGATAGAGGAGATCGGAGCCATCCCACTCGGTCCCGTCGGACTTGTTCTGGCTTATATGCTTGAGAGGGGAAGGTTCCCTATCGAGTGGCTGGTTTCTCCGGTAGAAAAAGAGGTGGATAATAAACCATCTGATCTTCCAGGAATCTTTCTTGATTCTCAAGGCAAGTATCATTGGGGTTGTCCTAACGAGGACTATAACGAACTTCATTTCATTTTGTTTCGCCGTGCATCACCAAGGATTTAGAGTCATCTGAATCCTCACAAAGCTCTCGCTTCAACGCGAGGGCTTAATTTTTTAGCCATGTTGCCTTTTTTGGGTTTTGTGATAAAGTAACTCCACGTTCAAAAAACGGCAAAAGGGTGAGTAACCACTCGGTGAAAACAATCAAC
>CAZOGG010000035.1:0-6673 GCA_964579565.1 uncultured Candidatus Saccharibacteria bacterium
CTTCAAGAGGTGACTTGCTCACTTCTCGCAACTGGCGTTTCTCTTCGGAGAGGCGCCGGTTTTAATTTGTGTTCTATTGATTAAAATCATAGAATGTTGTATAAAAATAGAAGAATGAAGATCTTGATTACGATTTTTGTCTTTCTGACATCATTTCTCGTTTGTTTCAGGGCTGAATCTGCTGCACGACCTTCTTTCAGGAAAAACACTTCAAGAAGTAAGGTTGTTAAAACACAGACTCCAAGAGCATCGGTCTATTCTAGGGGGATGACCTATCAACATTTGTTGTGGAGCTCGCTTGTATTCAGTAGTGTTGGTAGAAGATCGGAAGAAGATGAATACATCGAAGAGTTTCATGGAGAAAAAGGAGTTGTATATCGAAGGCGTGTTTCAAGTCCTTACCCTGATGAGCTCACAGAGGTAAATGATGGACTATTTCGTAGGGTTGTTTATTATCAAGTTCCTAGCAACTCCACAACTAACAACTGGAGAGTAATAGGAACAATCATTGGGCCGATTCATTAATTCAAGAGGTGACTTGCTCACTTCTCGCAACTGGCGTTTCTCTTTGGAGAGGCGCCAGTTTTAATTTATCTTTTTTGTGATATATTTTGTCTATGAAATCAATTACCACTCATTCTGTAGAAGAAACACAGCAATTCGCCAAGGAATTTCTTCTGTCATTGAATCCTCAAGAATCAGAAGCTACTGTGGTGGGGCTTTATGGAAATCTAGGTGCGGGTAAGACTACATTTACACAGTCTGTGGCTCGAGAACTTGGTATTACTCAACCAATTACAAGTCCAACCTTTGTTATAGAGAAAATCTATGAGATCAAGCACAACAATTTCGCCAGATTAATTCATATTGATGCGTACAGACTAGAGGGAGGAAGGGAATTGCAGAATTTGAATTTCGAAGAATTGGCATCGAACAAAAATAATCTGATATTTATAGAATGGCCAGAAAATGTAAAGGATATTCTGCCTGACAATCATATAAAACTCTTTTGCGAGTTTGTCGATGAGAATTCTAGGAAATTTGAGTTACAATAGTGTTATGTCAGAGACAAATAAAAAAAGACTAGTATTGTTAGATGCTCACGCCATTCTACACAGGGCTTATCATGCCTTGCCAGACTTCGCTTCGTCCAAGGGTGAGCCTACAGGTGCATTGTATGGACTAACAACGATGCTTATTAAGATTGTTGATGAGTTGAAGCCAGATTATGTTGTTGCTTGTTATGATCTTCCTGGGCCAACTTTCCGAAATGAAGTCTATAAGGATTATAAGGCGGGCAGAAAGAAAGCCGACGACGATCTAGTGTCACAGATGAAACGGTCTAGAGATATTTTCACCGCTTTCAATATTCCTATATATGACAAAGCAGGGTTCGAGGCAGATGATATGTTGGGAACAATAGTTGAGAAATTAAAATCAGATAAAAATGTAGAAATTGTAATTGCATCTGGTGATATGGATACTCTTCAACTGATAAAGGGCAAGAAAGTGCAGGTATATACTCTAAAGAAGGGAATCAAGGACACTATTCTATATGATGAGGATGCAGTGAAAGAAAGATTCGGCTTCGATCCAATTCAACTTATCGACTACAAAGGTCTAAGAGGTGATCCATCTGACAATATTATCGGTATTAAGGGCATAGGAGAGAAAACCGCCACAACCCTAATTTCAACATTCGGCACAATTGAGAATATTTATAAAGAATTAGAAAAGGGAAATGAAAGTAAATTCAAGGATATTGGAATTACTGAGAGAATAATTGGTCTACTTAAGGAAGGTAAAGAAGAAGCGGAGTTTAGCAAGATGCTAGCCACAATAAGAAGAGATGCTCCTATTGATTTCGTCTTACCTAAGGAATTTAAGGAAAGTATTGATTTAGACAAGTTGAATAATTTATTTACAGAATTAGATTTTAGAAATATGTTGTCCAAGCTTAAGTCCTCATTCGGTATAGAAAGTTCAGTATCCGAGAAGCAAGAAGAAATTAAAGAGGAAATAGATGAATTAGAACTAAAAAAGATTTTTATTGCTATTTGGCTTTTGAATTCTAATTTAACAAATCCAAATATTGAGGATGTATATGCTTTCGCCAGAGTCAGAGAGTTCAAGAAAGCCAAGCAAATAATTTTTATTGAGCTAGATAAAAGGGGATTAATGAAGGTCTATTCTGATATTGAGGAACCACTGATTCCTATTATAGACAAAATGGATACTAAGGGAGTTAAGATAGATAAGACTTTCTTGAAGGATTTATCCAAGACATATCACACTGAGCTATCTAAATTAGAGAAGCAAATCTGGGAATATGCCGGAGTTGAGTTCAATATAAATTCACCAAAGCAATTGGGTGAAATAATATTCGACAAGATGGCACTAACCGCAAAAGGACTAAAGAAGACTTCTGGAGGAGCTCGTTCAACAAGAGAATCAGAATTAGAGAAATTAAGAGATTCGCATCCTATTATTCCATTGCTTTTTGAATACCGAGAATTACAGAAATTACTTTCAACCTATATCGACACAATTCCAGAATTGCTAGATTCCAACAATAGACTTCATGCGCATTTCTTACAAACAGGAAGTACTACAGGTCGTATGGCATCACAAGGTCCTGGGTTACAGAATATCCCCATAAAGACCGATCTTGGAAGGGCTATCCGTAAGGCCTTCATAGCTGAGAAGGGTTATGTACTTACTGCACTAGACTATTCTCAAATAGAATTAAGGGTAGCTGCATTCCTATCGGGTGATGAGAAGTTGATCGATATATTTATAAGAGATGAAGATGTTCACTCTGCAGTTGCTTCCGAAGTATTCGAAGTTCCTATAGATAAAGTTGATAGGGAAATGAGAAGAAAGGCCAAGGTAATTAATTTCGGAATATTATATGGTATGGGTGTAACTGCTCTCAGAAAGAATCTTGGTGAAGGCACCGAGAGGGCGGAAGCTCAGAAATTCTACAATGACTATTTTGCTAAATTTTCTGGACTTGCTAGTTATCTAGATAAGGTTAAGGCAGAAACAGAAAGAAAAGGCTATACAGAAACATTCTTCGGTAGAAGAAGATACTTCGAAGGTATAAATTCCAAGTTGCCCTTTATCAAGGCTATGGCAGAGAGAATGGCAATCAATGCTCCTATTCAGGGTACAAATGCTGATATTGTTAAGATTGCCATGAATAGAATAGATGATTATATAATCAATGAGAAATTAGAAGACAAAGTATTTCTAATTCTTCAAGTTCATGACGAATTGGTCTATGAAATTAAAAGTGAAATAGCAGAGAAGGTATCAGAGAAGATTAAGGAAATAATGGAGACAATAGTTGATCCGAAGGATACAAAGGGAATAAAGCTAAAGGCTAATTATGCCATTGGAAATAATTGGGGAGAGCTAAAGTAATATTATGTTGTATTTCTATTACGGTACAGATATAGATAAGGCTAGAGCCAAGGCCCACGATCTCATTGATTCATTGAGAAAGAAGAAGCCTGATGCGTCATTTTTCTCTGTTAATTCAGATAATTTCAATGTTAATACATTAGAAGAATATATAGGGGGGCAGGGATTATTCTCGAACAAATATATTATTTTCTTGGATAGACTATGTGAGAACAAAGAAATGAAAGATGCATTCTTGGATTTAATTAAACCTATTTCCGAATCAGATAATATATTTGTTCTATTGGAGGCTAAGCTCGACAAGGCAACGGCTACAAAAATCGAGAAGAAGAGCGAGAAATTCCTTAAGTTTGATTTACTCGAGAAAGTTAATAAAAAGGAGTTCAATGCATTCGGTCTAGCAGATGCTTTCGCTAGTCGAAACAAAAGAGATGCATGGATACTCTATCGCCAAGCAATAGATGGAGGAGAGGCGCCAGAGGCATTACATGGAATGATATTTTGGAAATTAAAAACAATATTGCTCTCAGGTGGTAATAGTGTTTGGAAAAAGGAAGAATTAATAAAGTCCTTGGAGAAATTAATAGATATGTATCATTTATCTAGAAGAGGAGAGGGAGAGCTCGAGAATAGTATTGAGATGTTTATACTGTCTTAGGTATCCAGAAGCTGAATGTACTACCTTTACCAAGACCTTCTGATTCTGCAATTATCTTTCCATTATGTCTGTTTATGATTTCTCTTGTGATGAATAATCCAATACCCATTCCTTCTGTATCCATTGATCTGGCCTCATCAGTTCTGTAGAACTTAGAGAATAACAATTTGATATTACTTTTTTTAATTCCTATACCACTATCTTTAACTGAGAATAATATTTCTTCTCCTTGTGATTTCAATGTTATGTGGACTGGACTACCCTCACTACTATACTGAGCTGAATTCTCGACAATTGTCTTGATTGCGAATCTTATGTGCGACTCATCACATACTGTATATATTTCATCATCTATATCTCTGGTTAAGATAATTTTTTTGATTTTAAATTGATAGCCAACAGATTCAATGGCTTCATTTGCAATTCTAGAGATACAATTCTTTTTGGTATTGTATCTATGTGACAGAGATTCTGTTTCTGAGGATGTTGCTAGTAAGTCAGTTAATTGAACAAGTTTCTCCGTTGATTTCCTTATATAGTCTATTTGTTCTTTGGCATCATCATCTGTTGCAGAATTAGAAAGATTCTCAGTAGCCCATTTTATTCCGGTTAATGGTGTGCGGAATTTGTGAGTCACTGTTGTTATGAATTCATATCTTAACAAATCACCCTTACGCAAATCTCTCCAAACTATAATACTAATACTTACCGCCATAACGGCCGACACCAAGGCGGTTATCCAAGTAGGGTAGTTGGGGAATATCATCTCAACCCACTGATTGGAATAATTGAGAATTATAATAATTCCTCCAACTATACCTATGCTTAATGAATAGTAGAATGACTGCTTGGCAATGACCTTGATATTGAATAATTCATATTTAAGTCCTGCATAGATAAAAGGTATTGAAAATATAAAGGCAAATGACATTCCCCAAATTGGGTTTACTAGAATGTCATAAACTAGGAAATTAGGCATGAAGCCAATTGTGTATGCAACCAGAATAATTATAGAGAAGTATTTGTACTGATTTCGCTCGTATTCTAATTTCGATTTCTCATATGCATCTATGAGCTTATAAAGCATGTAGGGAACAGCAACTAGGTTCAGAAAGACAACTCTAATCCAATTCAATTCACCTGGTACATAATAGTTAGGGAAATACATCTTGGGCACCGATGGAAGTAGGAATAGATCAGGGAAGACGCTGAATCCAATTACAAAAAGAATACTTGATACATAAATAAATGCTATGAAATTCCTATTCTCAACATCCTTCTTTATTAATGCGAGAACAGCATGAATATTGGTACAGCCAATCAAGAACATAGAGAGGTTTAGCATCAATACATTTCTTGATAATTCTGGATCTAAAATATTAACTCCAATCACATGCGACACTACAAAGACAATTACAAATATAACAGTAGAACCTAGCGCGATGTTTAATGTTCGGCCTTTTCCATTTAAAAATAAAAATAGAGCCATTCCACATAGTGCAATGACTGATATTATTGAGACAATATTGTGTATGAATAGGTACATGCGTTTGTTATTGCATTATATCACAGACAAAACCTCTATAATTCTACTCCTCCTTTGTAAGAATGTTTATATTATTAAACCAGAAATAAAGAGACAAAACTGCAACAATTAGAAATGTTAATTCAAATTTATTTATTGATATAAGTATTATTGAAAGGGTAAACACAATTAATCTTCCAAGTATTGTGGGAATTTCTCTAAGTACAATAAATTGAGCATCAGCAATTCTTGCTCTATTGAACATAACCGCACCATATGACATTGCAAATATTCCTATAGCCAAACCTCTAAGTGCAGTAATTAAATAAAGTAACAATGGTGATGGTGAGTATAGAGCAATAAAATATGATGCCGTCCACGTCAGGGTGGTAAGTATTGCTCCAAACCTGATAACTCTGTGCTTATGCCATTTATCAATAAGGCGTCCAGTTATATAAGTTACAATAATTCCAACTACACTTGATATAACTCCCAATATTCCTAGATCAAGTATTGTGAGGCCTGTAATAAAAATAAATAGTGACCATATTACACCTGCATCTTGACCAAGATTGTCGAAGATTTCTGGAAGAATGAAATGGCGATTCTTGCTTATTATTTCCTTAATTGATTTTTTCTTAAATTCAAAATTTGTTCTCTCATGCGAAAGTGGAATTACTGGAATAATCGAAATTAATATAAAGAATAATGCTATTAGAAAAAGATAATTATATCCGAATTGGGTAATTATTAATGCCGCAATAAGTGGTATTCCAATTCCAACAATTGATCCGATGTTAGATAGCAATGCCAAAGATGAACCGATATTATTTGAATTCGTTTTCCTAATTGTTAGAATATTATATGGTATCCAAAAGAGCGCAGATTCAAGTCCACTAATTATACCTAAAATAAAAAATAATGAATGGTAACTCGGAAGGAAATATAAACCCACAAACAATGCGGTAATCAATAAAGATTTAATATACCAAACTCTTACAAGTCCGATGATATTAGAAATAAAAATCGCAATGAAAGCTCCAATCAGAAGGGAAGAATGATGA
>CAZOGG010000036.1:0-6514 GCA_964579565.1 uncultured Candidatus Saccharibacteria bacterium
GAAATGAGGGCTCAAGTCCAGAGCATGCACAAGAGTTCACAAATATGGAATTCTATTGGTCATTTGCGGACTTTGAGGATGGAATGGATTTGGTTAGGGAAATGTATATCAAGATTGCTCAGGAAGTTTTTGGTACTACAAAGTTCACTACTAGAGGTCATAATTTCGACCTTGCGGAAGAGTGGAAGAAGATTGACTATTCAGAAGAAATTAAAAAGCAAACAGGAATTGATATTGCCGTAGCAACTGAGAAGGAAATGACATCCAAGCTTCAAGATTTGAAAGTTAATTATGAAGGTCAAAATAAAGAGAGACTAATTGATTCATTATGGAAATATTGCAGAAAGAATATTGCTGGTCCAGCTTTCCTTATAAATCATCCAGTTATTGTTGCTCCATTAGCTAAGAGTGTAGAGGGCAAGGGAATTGTTCAAATGTTCCAACCAATAATTGCTGGTAGTGAATTGGGTAGAGGATATTCTGAATTAAATGATCCAATAGACCAGAAAGAACGATTCGATAGTCAACAGAAGCTTGTTGATTCTGGTGATACTGAGGCAATGATGGCTGATCATGAATTCGTTGAAATGCTAGAACATGGAATGCCACCTACTTGCGGATTCGGATTTGGTGAGCGACTATTCGCTTTCCTTGCTGACAAGCCACTTAGAGAGTTACAGATGTTTCCTTTGATGAGACCGAAGAAATAGGATCATTGATATTAATTTTTGATTATTATATAATAAATTTAATATAAAATTATTGATTATTGTGGGGGTGAAATGCAAGAAAGGCTCTACTGCGGGGTATTAGTAGGCCAGTTTACTGGAATCGAAAGTACTACGATGAAGGAGTGCCGCCCTTCCACTCCCATAATAATTCGTAATTTAGTAAATAATCATCGTCAACTCTAAAAAATGTAGCTATTTCACAATGGGTCATGTTCTCCTCATTATTTTTGATTGCTTCAATTGATACTAGGCAGTTTAAGTTTTGTACTTGCTTAACAAAACAGTATGATCCTCTTTTACCATTTTTATTCCTATAGATTTTATTCGGATATTTAACAATGTTTGATATATTTTCCATCATAAAATCAAATTCCTCAGCAGGTCTTTTGTCATAAACATGCTTTAGTACTCTAGTACTCAAATATACTTTATTACAGGGTATTTGGAGCCCCTTAATTACCGAGTTAGTTAAGTGACATATATGAACTTGTACTAACTGAACTATCGATTTTTTTGCTGTACCCTTTACATAATTTTTATATAATTGAATTACAATAGACATTAAATTAAAGTTAGATTAGATAATGTTTGATTATATTAGATATTAATTACCCGTACAATATTGAAGAATATTTTAATTATGTTCTGTTGCAAATTTAACTTGTTTTAAAAATTATATAACTTATAATTAACACCAACATAGTACCCAATGTTACGTGCAAATTATTAGTTCTAATAAAACAAAAAATATGGATGAAAAGGAGCCAAAATACATAACAAGTTTAAGAGATGATCTAAAGAATCATATAGACACCAGAATCAACGGATTAGAAATCACACTTAAAAGTGAAATTAATGATCTAGCTATGATGACTGCAAATAGCTTTAAGGAAGTATTCAAGGAATTTGGTAATGTAAGAGAGGAAATTAATGGAATGAAGGTTGATATTGCAGAGATCAAATATAATATCGCTGATATTAGAGATTGTATGATGACCAAGCAAGAACTTCAGCCAATTCTTCAAGACCATAAGTTCAGAATCACTAAATTAGAGAAAGAGGCCTTCGCATAAAACAATATTTAATCTAAAAAACAGAATCTCACGAAAATAAAGTGAGATTTTGTTTTTTTATATGTAAAAAAGTGGATAACTTTGTTTGCAAAGGTGAGCTAAGTGGGATAAAATGGTATGCAAGTGGGAAGAAGTAGGAAATCATTCTCACACAGCATATGCTAATCGGAGAACATCTGCACACGATAGACGACAAGAGTAGAGTCTCTCTCCCTTCTAAGTTTAGAAAGGAAATGGGAAATACTGTTGTAGTGGCTCCAGGGATAGATAGCTGTCTCTTCGTTTTTACTTTGAAGGGATGGAAGGAATTCGCAGAGAGACTATCGAGACCAGATTCTTCATCGGTTCTGCAAGCTGACAATCGTAATTTCAACAGAATAATATTTGGTCGAGCGACTGAAGTTGATGTTGATTCGATTGGTCGAATACTTATTCCAGTTCATCTTTGTGAACATGCCAATATTAAGTCAAGAGTGGCGATAATCGGCGTATTGAACAGAGTTGAAATATGGGATGAGAAGTTGTGGTCATCATATAGGACAACAGTTGAGAAGAAGACTGATGCATTGGCGGAGAAATTGGGCTCAGTTGGAATACTATAGTTATGATACACAAGACAGTTCTTTTACATGAATCAATTGATGGACTAGATATACATTCAGGTGATATTTACCTTGATGGAACTCTTGGTAGTGCAGGACATGCTGAATACGCATTAACTAAAGCACAAGGGGAAATCACGGTAATAGGTCTTGATAGAGACACTGAAGCATTACAGCGATCTAGAACCAGACTTGGCGATTCCAAGAACATAATTCTAGTTGAAAGTAGTTACGGAAATATTGAAAGAGTATTAAATGATTTAAATATAGAAAAGATAAACAGAATTATGCTTGATTTGGGACTTTCTTCAGATCAGTTCGAAACTTCAGGACGAGGATTTACATTTAATAATGATGAACCTTTACTCATGACATTCAAGAAAGAACCAGTGGAAGGCGATATTACAGCAAGACTGATAGTGAATACATGGCAGGAAGAAAGCATTGCAGACATCATTTATGGATATGGAGAAGAGAAATACGCCAGAAGGATTGCTAGAGCGATAGTGAATTATAGAAATAAGAAATCAATTGAATCAACATTTGAGTTAGTCGAGATAATTTCCCAATCTGTGCCCGTTTTCTATAGAAGAGGAAGAATTCATCCAGCTACGAGAACATTTCAGGCTTTGAGAATTGCAGTAAATGATGAATTGAATACTTTAAAGAAAGGATTGGAAGATGGATTCAATAGATTGGCAGTTGGCGGAAGAATCTCAGTAATATCATTTCATAGTTTGGAGGATAGGATAGTAAAAAATTTTAATAAAGAAAAGGAGAATCTAGAACAAGCGAAAATCCATACCAAGAAGCCAATAGTTCCATCGGATGAGGAAGTTCAGGAGAATCCAAGATCGAGAAGTGCAAAGTTAAGAATAATTGAAAAAATAAAATAATATGACACAAGTAATAGCAGAAAATTTACAAACAGTATTGAAATATAAAGAGAGAATATTTAGTCTACTTATTATTTCTATATTTATTTGTGGTTCATACTATGCGTATATTGTTCACTCAACAATATTGAATGTAGTTGAGAAGGAGAAGATTGTTAAGGATATAAGAGAGAGATCAACAAGAGTTGGTGAATTAGAAACTGCATATTTCAAGACAAAGAGTCAAATAAATATTGAATTAGCTCATGCTAAAGGCTTCAAGGATACTGATGTTAGTAATTTCATTTCCAAGAAATCTTTAACAGCTTTTGTTTCAAATAATGAACTTTAATTCTGTAAATAGAATTAGAATAATTCTCGGCTTTTTCTGTGTACTTGCTTTGATTATTATAATCAAACTATACAGTCTTCAGATTGTAAATACTGATTCATACATACAGAAAGCCAATGCTCAATATGAGAGACCTACCTCTGCGCTATTTGATAGAGGCTCTATTTTCTTTGAACTTAAGGATAGCACCAAGATTGCTGCTGCAACTATTAAGGAAGGCTATACTGTTGCTATTAATCCCAAGAATATCGATAATCCAGAAGGTGTGTATTTAGCCTTGTCCTCATATCTTGATTTAGACAAGGAAAGCTTCATGGAGAAGGCATTGAAGAAGGACGATCCATATGAAGAATTACAAAAGAGAGTTGATAAGAAGATAGGAAATTCTATTATAGATTTGAGGATTAAGGGTGTGGTCGTATCCAAGGAATCTTGGAGAATGTATCCTGGAGAATCATTAGCTTCTCATACTGTTGGTCTTATAGGATCTGATAAGAACAATAATATTGCTGGTAGATACGGTCTTGAAAGATATTATGAAGAAATTCTATCTAGAAATTCAGCTAATTCATCCATAAATGTCTTCGCAGAGATATTCTCAACAATCACTAGTTCTGTGTTTGACTCGGAATCTAGATCTGGTGATATTGTGACTTCTATTGAACCGACGGTTCAGAATTACTTGGATAAGATTGTTGAAACAACAAAGAATAAATGGAATTCAGATTCAATGGGTGCGATAATTATGGATCCGAATGATGGAAGAATATATGCCATATCTTCATCTTCAAGTTTCAACCCAAATAATTTAAAGGATGTAACTGATCCCAAGATTTTCTCCAATCAAATCGTTGAAGGTGTATTCGAAGTAGGTTCAATTATAAAGCCATTAACTATTGCTGCTGGAATCGATTCTGGAACTATTGATTCTAATTTCACTTATGATGATACAGGATCTATGGAATTAAATGGTAAGAAAATATCAAACTTCGACGGTAGAGCAAGAGGTAAGACAAATGTTCAAGAAATACTTAGTCAATCACTAAATATCGGTGCAGCTAGTGTGGCTCTCAAGATGGGGCATGAAGAATTTGTTAAATACTTCAAAAGTTCTGGTCTATCTGAATTAACAGGAATTGATCAACCGAATGAACAAATTAGTATTACAAGAAATATTGAAAGCAAAAGGGATGTTGAAATTGCTACTGCATCATATGGTCAGGGTATTGCTCTGTCACCTATAGCTACGGTCAGGGCATTGTCTGTATTGGCAAATGGTGGTAAGTTAATAACCCCCCATCTTACAACTAGATTTGAGTATACCGATGGAACAATAGAACAATTAGAACCACCTGTAAGTCAAGTTCTTGAGAAAGAATCAGTGGATGCTGTTACTAGAATGCTTGTTAAGGTTGTAGATGATGCCTTAAAAAAGGGTGCATACAAAATGGAGCATTATAGTATAGCTGCGAAAACAGGTACTGCTCAAATTGCAGATAAGGTTAATGGGGGATATTATAAGGATAGGTATCTGCATTCATTCTTCGGATATTTCCCTGCATACAATCCTAGATTCATAGTATTCTTGTATCATGTATATCCCAAGAATGCTGATTATGCTTCGGAAACTCTTGCAGACCCATTCATTCAGACTACCAAGTTTCTAATAAATTATTACGAATTACCACCAGACAGATAATATGAAATTTATAATAAAAAAATTAATAATAGCAATACTAATTCTTGAATCTAGATTGATTATAAGAAAGTACAAGCCATTTGTAGTTGGTGTAACTGGTAGTGTTGGCAAGACATCAACTAAGGATGCTATCTATACTATTTTGGCCAATAATTCATATGTAAGAAAGAGTGAGAAGAGCTTCAATAGTGATTTGGGAATTCCACTTACAATACTTGGTTGTCAGAATGGCTGGAGCGACATAGCTATTTGGCTAAAGAATATTCTGCATGGCCTAGAATTAGTCCTATTTAAATCCAAGTACCCTGAATGTCTAGTATTAGAGATTGGTGCAGATCATCCAAATGATATAAAGAAAGTATCTAAGTGGTTAAAGACTGATATTGCAGTAATAACAAAGGTAAGTGAAATACCTGTTCATGTTGAGTTTTTCCCTACACCTGAAGATGTATTGAAAGAGAAATTGTATTTAGCCAATTCACTTAAGGATAGTGGAACCTTGATTATACTCGCTGATGATAAGAGATTAATGGAGGCTAGTAAGAACTATAAGCAGAAAGTATTAACATTTGGTATTGATAATCCAGCAACAGTAACCGCTTCAGACATAACAATGGATATTAAGTCCGGAGTTTCATTTAAATTAAATCATGAAGGCAATAGTATACCAGTAAGCATCAAGGGCGCATTGGGTAATCAATTTATTTACCCAGTATTAGCAGGAACAGCAGTGGGAATAGCTAGAAATATTTCCCTAAATAAAATAATAGAATCAATACCAAATCATATACCATCGAAGGGAAGAATGAATATAATTTCAGGTATAAATGGAAGTACACTTATAGATGATACATATAATTCATCACCAGATGCAGTGAATGAAGCATTGAATGCGATGTCGAAGATTCAGGTAAATGGAAAGAGAATAGCAGTATTGGGAGATATGATGGAATTAGGCAAATACTCCTCAGATGAACATCGCAAGATAGGCGAGAAGGCAATTAAGGTCTGTGATGTATTGGTAACAGTAGGACCAAGAGCAAAGCAAATGAGCAAGAACTCAGTACATTTCGATTCTTCAATAGAAGCAGGAGAATATGTAAAGGGTATAATAAATGAAGGTGATGTAGTATTATTGAAGGGTTCACAGTCAATAAGACTAGAAAGAGCAACAAAGATACT
>CAZOGG010000037.1:0-6384 GCA_964579565.1 uncultured Candidatus Saccharibacteria bacterium
GTCTATTGTTTCGGCTCGATTCTCATCTAATTTTTTCAATATTAAAAACAATTCTTCTTTAGATTTTTTTTCTAGTTCCGTGCGTAGTTTTTTGTCTGGTTTTACAGCGGGTAGCACTACATCGTCTATGACTGCATCGATATAGAATCCTGTGCCTCCACAGATTATCGGTAATTTGCCTCTGCTTTCTATTTCCCTAATTGCTTCGGATGCTCGTTCTCTATATTTCTCTACATTGAATACTTCATTTGGTTCACATACATCTAATAGATGATGAGGAATACCCTTCATTTCATCTTGGGTGATTTTACCTGTGCCTATATCTAATCCTTTATATACTTGTCTCGAATCTGCTGAGATTATTTCACCGTCATTCTCAATGGCATACTTAACTGCAAAGTCGCTTTTGCCTACTGCTGTAGGTCCAACAATTACTACTATTTTGGTTTTAATTTTATTTTGCATTTATAAAGTTAGTATATTTTAATTTTTTCCTTGAAAGAGTCTGTAATTTATCTGAGTAGTATATCTTATTAAGAAGAACTAAGGATTCCTTTTTACCAAATTTGATAATATGCATTGGATTCTTATTTCCATATTTGAGTTTAGATGCATGAACTGCACCCACGACTCCAATGTTTTTAATAATTTTATCATGTAACCATTCTATATGCTTCTTACTAGCAGAAATAAAAGTTACAAAAATTCTATTATATACATACTTAGGATTTGTTTTTGTATTATATTTGTCAGTGTATGTACAAATTGATCCATCACCATCTAGATGTCCTCTTAGAAAATCAATAAAGAATTTGTCTGGCACATCTATTTCACCTATAGTTAGAGACTTGTTTGCTGTAAATCCTATTTTTATTAACCAATCATACAGCTGCACATTACATATTTGTATTCTAAATGCCTCGCTACTTTTATTTCTTGTAACTCCAATTTTATTTTTAATATCTAGTATATCAATTACATTATTTATCTGCTCGATGTCTTTAGATGTAAAAATTATATGACGATTGTCTGATGACAGACATCCGTCAGTAACAAGTAACCCGACAACATATGCGAGTTCATTTGTCCAAGTGAAATCATATACCTTTTGGGGTTTGTATCTTCTAGTACTAATCATTTGTGCCAAGGGGGGGACTCGAACCCCCACAATCTTACGATCGGCAGATTTTGAGTCTGCTGCGGCTACCAATTACGCCACCTTGGCAATCAAGTCTAAGTCTACTAAATCTAGCAGGAAAATCAATTATGAGATAAAATAGACCCATGTCATCATCACAATTTTTCGGAGATTCAATATTTTGGATTGAGGTAGAGAAGATAAAGCCAAATCCATATCAGCCACGTCGGGATTTCGATGAGGCGAGACTTAAGGACCTTTCTGAGTCCATAAGAATGTATGGAGTGCTTCAGCCACTTGTTGTTACTCGTAAGGAATTCGAGAAGGAGGGTGGAGGTCTTGCTGTTGAATATGAACTAATAGCAGGAGAAAGAAGACTTAGAGCTTCCAAGCTTGCTGGACTTCAACAAGTGCCAGTTCTAATACGCGGTGGTGAAGAAGATGCTCGTGTGAAGCTCGAACTTGCGATTATAGAGAATCTACAGAGAGAAGATATCAATTCAGTCGATAGAGCTAGAGCATTCGATAGGCTTGCCAAGGAATTCGGTATGAAGCATATTCAGATTGCAGAGAAGGTTGGTAAGAGTCGAGAATATGTATCTAACACTATGCGTATTCTTATGTTGCCCGAAGAGATATTGAATGCACTATCAGAAGGGAAATTATCAGAGGGTCATACAAGACCTCTACTTATGTTGGTTGATAAGAAAGACGAGCAATTAACTTTATTTAAGGAAATAGTATTCAAGAAGCTAACCGTACGAGAAGCAGAAGCATATGCTAGAAAGGTTGCTCAAGACCGAGTTAGAAAGAAGGAGCTTATAGATCCTGAACTAATTGAAATGGAGAATAAGCTCAAGGAAAGTCTGGGTACAAGAGTATCAATAGAGAAAAGGGAAAATGGCGGAAGAATCACTATTGATTATTTCACCGCAGAAGATATTAGGAATTTCCTAGATAAAATTTCAATAAATGGAATTTCTGTAGCAGATAATTCCGCTCAGAAGATTACTGAATCAACACCAATTGATGTTTCCAGTGACACTCCAATAGATGACCGAGCTCCAGATGAAATCGTAGCAGAAGAGAACACAGAGGAATTATATTCAGTGAAGAATTTCGGAGTTTAATTTATTACGCCTTCTTAGCGAATCTACCCTTACGAACTGGCTTAGGCTTGCTCAGTATATCTATAGCTCTTTCTAGAGTTATCGTATATGGATCATCACCATCCTTTGCTTTTATAGATCGGAAATCCTTGTCATGAACAATGTATGGACCGAAGCGACCAATACTTGCAGTTATATTCTTGCCAGTTTCTGGATATGCACCTAGTACTTTTGGCAAACTAAGATACTTAACAGCATCTGCAACACTTACATTCGATAGATCAGCACCCTTTGGAATTGAGGCCATTCGAGGCTTGAGTTCGGCTGGTTCTACTGGATCACCTTTCTTCTTCTTTGCTTTCTTGATCTTTGGTTTCCTCTCTCCGAGTTGTACGTATGGACCGTATTTACCAACTAGAACATAAATAGGTAATCCTGTTGCAGGATCATTGCCGATTGGTTCATCCTTCTTGATCTCTGTGCCGTCCATCATCAATGCACCTTCGCAATCTGGATATCTTGAGCAAGATAGGAATTTACCATTTCTACCTAGCTTAATTATCATGTCTGCACTACATTTAGGACATTTGTACTTGGCATCTGCATCACCTAGATTTGTAATCTTGGCTTCTTTCTCTAGAACCTTAATTTCCTTGGCGAAGGGAATATAGAAATCCTTCAATACCTTTAAGTATTGTTTATCTCCATTAGCAATGTCGTCAAGTGAATCTTCCATTTCCGCTGTGAATGTATCATTAATATAATGCATGAAATTCGCCTCAAGGAATGAAGAAACAACATCTCCAGTATCTGTAGGCTTCAATGCCTTATTCTCTTTCTCTACATAACCGCGCTCTTCAATGGTTCTTATAATAGAAGCATATGTTGAAGGTCGTCCTATTCCTCTCTTTTCCAATTCCTTAATCAAGCCTGCTTCACTGTATCTTCCTGGTGGCTGTGTTGCTTTCTCCTCACTATTAATATCAATCAAATCTATAGAATCGTCTTTTGAAAGCTTAGGCAATTCTACATCTTCACCACGAGCTTCTGGATCCGCTCTTAGCCATCCAGGGAAAAGCACTCTAGAACCATTAGCCTGAAAGTCTGGTATCTTCTCAGTATCAGTATTTGAAATTATATTTGCTATAACCTTGGTTCTTAATAATTCTGCATCAGACATTTGTGATGCTACTGTCCTCTCCCATATTAATGAATATAACCTTTTCTGCTCATCATTTATTCCTGCTTTCTCAAGATTTATATGAGTTGGTCTAATAGCCTCATGTGCTTCTTGGGCATTCTTGCTCTTCTTGGCATATGTTCTGAATTGTAAATATTCCTTACCGTATTTCTTCTCTACAGTACTTGCTATTTGAGCTAGTGCTACCTTACTTAAATTAGTACTATCGGTACGCATATAGGTGATATGTCCAGCTTCATAAAGTCTCTGGGCAATAGACATTGTTCTTGATGGTGCGAATCCAAGTCTAGAACTTGCAGCTTGTTGTAGTGTAGAAGTTATGAAAGGAGCTCTTGGCGATCTTTTCATTTTACTTTCTTCAATATCAGAGATTTTCCATTTCCTCTCCTTGCCTAGTTTAAGTATATTCTCAACAACCTTGAAATCAGTAGGTTCTTCTGTGCAGGTCAATACAAGGGGAGTTGAGTCCTTGGTCTTTGTATTTGCAGTAATTACCCAGAATGCATGAGACTTGAAAGCTCGTATCTCTCTTTCTCTCTCCATTATTATTCTCAAGGCGGGGGACTGTACTCTACCAGCAGAAAGTCCGTATCTGACCTTCTTCCATATCAAACCTGAAAGATCATATCCGACAAGTCTGTCCAATACTCTTCTAGCCTCTTGCGCCATTCGCAAATTCTCATCTATCCGTCTTGGATGCTCCATAGCCTCTATCACAGCGTCCTTTGTGATTTCGTGGAATACAACTCTCTTGGGATTCTTTAGATTTGTTGCTTCGGCAATATGCCATGCAATAGCTTCACCCTCGCGGTCGGGGTCAGTTGCAAGTATTACCTCATCAGCTTTCTTTGCCAGCTCTTTTATTTCCTGAACTACCTTCTCCTTGCCTGGGGAAATCTCATAATGAGGGACAAATCCAGCAGAAATATCTATAGCCTTTTTATTGCTCTTTGGTAAATCTCTTATGTGTCCAACTGAAGCTTTCACTGTGTACTTGCCGTCTAGATATTTGGAAATGGTCTTCGCCTTCGCTGGGGACTCTACAATAAGTAATTTCATGGGTTATGACTAGTATTACATGAGATAGGGGAAAGTGGCAAATGTGAGCAACTTTCTGCACATCGCAATCTTTGACTTAGAGTAATATTTGTGGTAACCTAATACTCGGATTGCAGTAAACCTCAACCCAGTTGTTCGCTTATGAAAAAGTGGCATGCGGTGTTGGCGGTGATTGTATTTCTCGGAACTCTGATACTGACGTGTTGCATAACCCCTGAGTTAGGAACGTCGACGGAGACATTGATTGTCTCGTCGTCTTCCGATGGCATTCCTGAGAATGACATGGAGATAATTATCGACTTCGATATGGAGGGGTTGCCCCTTCAGATTGAATTGATAAAGCCATTCAAGGATACCCCCTCAAGGGCAATCCTCAGAACCCGACTTTTGGAATCACCTTCCACTCAAGACCTTCACAGAGTCTTGATGAAATTGTCAGATGGGGATGGAAAACTCGGTCAGAAAGATTATCGGCTCATATGCATTGGTAGTCCAATGGCTCAACGTTTCCAATCCATCATTGAAGGTTATGGATCGTATGATTGCATAATGGTCGGTCTGAATTGGACTCTCGATAGAGAGAACCGAATCATAACCGTTAAAGGCAATCAAGTCATTCAGAATCTGGCAAGCCAGAATCAACAGTAGACTTGTTCTACTGTCGCGCAGCGTCATTTCCCCACAAGGGACATGACGCTGAATTGTTTCTATGGTGTTATAATATGAGTATGAAAATACAAAAATATGCATTTGTAGTCTTGAGATTGTCTATGAGTTTTATTTTCCTTTGGGCCTTCCTTGATAAGCTATTCGGACTAGGCTTCGCTACAAAATCAGCATCCGCATGGATTAACGGAGGTTCGCCAACACTAGGATTCTTGAAATTTGCAGCCAAGGGTCCGTATGTTGAATTTTTCAATAGTCTTGCTGGTCAGGTATGGGTTGATTGGGTATTTATGGCTGGGCTATTATTTGTTGGTTTAACTCTGCTTTTGAATAAGTATTTGAAATGGGGAGCTGTGGCAGGTTCAATTATGCTTGCACTAATGTATGTTGCATTGTTATTGCCTGAGAATAATCCAATAATTGATGATCATATTATTTATATTCTAGTCTTAATTATTCTAGCTTCGAGGAATAGGGATTTGGATTAGAATTGTACAATTTCAATATTTTATGTTATTTTACTGGTGAATTTGTTCTGTTCTAAGAAACTCAAAAAGTAAAGGAATTTAGATGATAGTTCCACATGAATTTAGTCTCAAGAGTATTAAGACTTCCACATTTGGATACAGTATAGTTTTCCAAGGGATTATAGCAAGACCTGATCCAGTTACCTTAGTTTCTGCTTTTATATCAGATAGCTCTAAGCATTTGGGTAACCTTAATAACGAACTTCGTATTCTATTAAGATCGGAAAGTGAGTTATCAAGGATTTGGTTCGTGATGAATTTGATTGTAGCTAATGCACTCGAGTATTTAGAAAATGGATTAAGAATTATTCGAATAGGATCTGGTTCTCTAGATTATTCAAGTGTGGCTAGAAATATGGCGCGTGTTGTTGCAGTATTTGAAGCTGCGAAGGCGATTATTATGGCAAACAAAAGCAGAATCTCAACAAGATAAGCACTGAAGTGCTGTCAATGAAGTGGCTAATCACCACTTCTTTCTTTTTTAAATAAAAAGAGGGGATTCGGCTGCTGGCAACGTACAGCGCGAACCCCCTCAGTCTGACTGGTGATCCGGCAGGCATGGGCGGATCATGGCGTGGCGATTAATGGCACGGTTCGGCCGACGCGCAACCAGTCAAAGTTGTTCAAAGCTACAATTATATTACATCCTTGAGCTTTGTGTGTCAATACAGTCTCAGTCAGATT
>CAZOGG010000038.1:0-4206 GCA_964579565.1 uncultured Candidatus Saccharibacteria bacterium
CTGAACCACTTATATGCAAGTACCCTGCATATGCGAACATACCTGCAACTACTGGCACTGATAGAGCAAATGCCCAGTTTATCAACTTATTAACAATAATCATCAGATTATAGAAATCGCATTTAACATTCCTTCCATCTTCCCCAACAGTCACAACCCCATCACATTGAACTATTCCACTATAATTCAATTCCGTACCTTCAGTACTATTCTGAGCAAGAGAAATTGAAGGTATAAGGCAGATAATAAATACTGAAATGGATAATAGTGAAATTAAAAATCTTCTCATATATTGTTTAGAATAATATCATATTCATCACTACCATCACTTAATGCCTGTGAAGTACTCTTCTTACCACTTGTTACAGACTCTACTATACTCTTGAATAGCTTGGTTGATTCTGCCTTATTGGTATCTAGCCAACCCTTAGATATTAACGCTGAATCGAAGAATATTGATAAATAAGGATCAGTTGTACCTGCAGATATAATATCCCTTCTTACAGGTGGTAAATATGAGATATTGATCATTTCACTTAATCCATCTACTGCAAGTATTGATGACAATACACTGAATGCCACTGATGCATTTGCAGTACTTCTAACTATTGAGAATCCATACATTGATCCATATGTAGCACGATTCTTGGCACCTCTAGCTTGTGGTACTGGTGCAACATCGAAATTCAAATTAGGATTCTTGGACCTAAGATCACTGATTTCTGATGCATAGCCGAAATATGTTGCAAGATTACCAGAAAGGAATGAGCTCTTGGAATTAGCTAGTGAACGATTCCATGAATAATTAGGATCGGTTGGATTAGAGAATTGTGTGAAGAAATCAAGAGCAGGCTTTGATGTCTTGAGACCATCGAAACCTCTAGTTCCCAGAGAGCTAGCTAGAACGGTGGAATTATTGTTATTGTAATTTGTCTTATATGTAACCACATTACCAGATTGTAGGAATAGGGTTCCCAATATTTCCCTGGCATTGTTGATATTTGTGAATTCACCCATAGCTATGGCGCTCTTTCTTATATTGGAATTCACATCCTTAACGGTAAGCTTGGCATTTAAATTATTGAATTCATCCCAAAATTTAGGATAACTAGCAATACCTGCATTTGTGAAGCTATCCCTATTCCAATACATAACAATAGGATCAACAATGAAGGGTAATGCCAATGTTCCTCCAGAAACTAAATACAGCTCTGCTTGCTCTATGAACATATTCTTGAAATCTCTTTCGGTAAGAGTTGTAGAAGGAATAAGTATAATCTTGTCTTGATGTCTGAATATTAAATCTTGAGAAAGTAGAACAGCATCTGGACCTTGTCCTCTTGCAAGAGCTTCTATAAACACCTTATCAAAACTGGATTCTGGTACTTCTGTATAATCAATCTTTAATTGCTCTGATCTAGTCGAATTTACTTTCCTAACATATTCATTAAAAGTATTTGAAGGGAAAGTTCCCCATATAGATATTGCGGGTAATTCTGTTTTTGATGATTCGCCCTTATATGTTGCAAAAAGTGCAACACCAAGAACTGTAAATATAATAAACAAACCTATTACTGCTGCTTGGAATTTACTCATGGCTTTTTAAATATAATACCATAATGATGGTCACCTGCGTCGAAGTTCTTCTCTAATTGTAATCCCACCTTCTGGAAAATCCCCTCAGCAAGTAACCTAGGAACCAAGGTCTTGGGACTAAGTGGTGTTCCCTGTGCCCAATCTACAACTAGTAATTTGCCTCCCGACTTCAATAATCGCTTAATTTCCAAGGCAAGATTCTCTCTATCAGCTTGTTCAACTTGGAATAAGGTATTTGAAAGTATAACTCTATCCGCAATTAAATCTCTTAATTTAGTTCCTCCTAATTTCTCTATATTTCCCCAGACAACTTCTACATTATGTAAACCGAGTAATCCGGCAGAGGTCTTGATCTTGGAAAGTAAATCCTGCTGAACATCAACCGCATATACCATTCCTCTTGGGCCAACTTTCTTTGCGGATTCGATAGCATAGAATCCAGATCCGGCACCAAGATCTACAACCTTCATACCATCAGATACACCAAATTCTGCAATATTTTTTTGTGGATCAGAGAACATGGGTACATTATACCCTTTTATAGACAAATAAGTGAAGCCAAGGAATCCCCATCTCTTAATTTCATAACTCTTACGCCTTGTGTTGATCTTCCTAGTGTTGGAATTTCCTTTAGATTTACTCTTATAACTTGGCTTTTCTTGGACATTGCTACTATTTCCTCTATATCATCTGTAACAACCTTAGCTGCCATAAGTGCACCCGTCTTGTCTGTAACATTCATAGTAAGTATTCCAGAACCACCTCTGTTCTGAACCTTGTATTCATCTAATGATGTCTTCTTGCCGTATCCATGTTCACCCATTACGAATAGAGCTGGGTTCTTGGCATCCTTCGATACAACATCAGCACTTATAACCGCATCTTCCTTGCTTAGCTTTATAACTCTAACGCCTGTAGCGTTTCTTCCCATTTCTCTAACATCTGATTCATCGAATCTTATTGATTGTCCATCTCTAGTTGCTATAACAATAGAGTCACTCTTTGAAACAAATGAAGTAGACATTAGTTCATCTCCATTATCAAGTGTAATTGCGATAAGACCTGATCTACGAACATCATGGAAATGCTTCGCAGAACTCTTCTTGCCTGTACCGTTCTTGGTTACCATCATAAGAGCAAGTCCATCTGCTTCTTTCTTGTTCTTTGGCATTGGTAGGATAGATGTAATCTTCTCTCCATCAGAAAGTGAAAGGAAATTCATAACTGACTTGCCTCTTGTTGCTCTTTTGCCTTCTGGTATATCGTACATCTTGATCTGATATGCCTTACCCTTATCAGTAAAGAATAGCAAATCATTATGTGAACTTGCATACACAAGATGTGTAATGAAATCCTCCTCCTTGGTATCAAGATCTACAACTCCAACACCACCACGCTTCTGCTGGCGATATTCATCTGGGTTTGTTCTCTTTATATAGCCACCCTTTGTAAGAACCAATACACTTTCTTCATCAGCAATCAAATCTTCAGGATTGAAATCCTTAAGAGCATGCTTAACAAGTCTTGTTCTTCTCTCGTCACCGTACTTTGACTTAATTTCAGTTAATTCATCCTTTATGATACCTCTAACCCTCTTCTCACTTCCGAGAATCTCCTTTAATTTAACTATTAATTCCTGCACTTCCTTTAATTCATCTAGAACTTTCTTTCTCTCAAGTCCAGCTAGTCTCTGTAGTCTCATTTCAAGAATTGCTGTTGCTTGCTTCTCAGAGAACTTAAATCTCTTCATCAGGTTTGCATGAGCCTCAACTGCGTCCTTTGACTCACGAATTAATGTGATTATTTCATCTATATGATCTAGAGCCTTCTTGAGACCTAGAAGAATATGCTCTCTATCCTCTGCCTTTGTTAGGTCGAACTGTGTTCTTCTTCTTACAACCTCAATTCTATGTATAATAAATTCCTCTAGAATAGACTTAAGAGAAAGTGTCTGAGGTACGCCATTTACAAGAGCAACTATATTTACATGGAAAGTATCTTCTAACTGAGTATGCTTGTAAATGAAATTCAATACCTTCTCTGGATATGCACCAGACTTAAGGTCAATCACAATTCTCATTTCCTTATCTGACTCATCTCTAAGACCCTTGATACCGTCTATAACCTTATCTCTAACTAGATCAGCAATCTTGATTATCAAATCAGACTTTGTGACTCTGAATGGTATTGATTTGATTATGATTTGGAATTGGCCCTTTTTGTCTTCTACAATTTCTGCTTCACCACGAACTACAATACCACCACGACCTGTTGTGTAGGCATGATGTATATCCTTCTCTCCGTACATTATCCCTCCAGTTGGGAAATCAGGGCCCTTTATAAACTGTAGTAAATCTTCGTTTGTAGCGTTTTTGTTATCTATAAGATGTGTTGTTGCATCTACTACTTCATTTAAATTATGAGGTGCTATATTTGTCGCCATACCTACCGCAATTCCCAATGTTCCATTCAATAGTAAATTTGGTACTGCTGTTGGAAGTACAGAAGGCTCCTTACGAGTACCGTCATAGTTAGGATGGAAATCTACAGTATTCTTCTCAATATCTCTAAGCAATTCTGCAGAAAGCCTAGACATCTTGGCTTCTGTAT
>CAZOGG010000038.1:4216-6379 GCA_964579565.1 uncultured Candidatus Saccharibacteria bacterium
ACGCATAGCAGCTTGTGAGTCTCCGTCGATATTACCGAAGTTACCCTGGCCTTGTATAAGTGGGTATCTCATCTTGAAATCCTGTGCCATACCAACCATAGAGTCATAAACAGCAACATCACCGTGTGGGTGATAATTACCAAGCACATCTCCGACAACCACAGCCGACTTACGGAACTTAGCTGAGAATGTGAGACCCTTCTCATGCATAGCATATAGAATTCTTCTGTGTACAGGCTTCAATCCATCTCTAATATCAGGTAAAGCTCGATCAGTAATAACTGACATGGCATAGTCGAGGAATGACTCTCTCATTTCAGTCGTAATACTTCTTGCAACTATACCCTTTGATGGATCTCGTGGTTCTGGGATTTCTGTGTTTTCTGTTTGTTTTTTAGCCATATTTGTCAGACTATTATAGCAAAATCATTATAAATTGTCATACTGGATTACTATTGACTTATGGCTATTTTTGTTATAGGTTATTGATGGCATTCGTTCGTTACTAGACACAAACAAAAGGCGCAGTGAGCCTTAATCACTGGGAAAGTATTATTATGGGCCATGAGTTTTTTGCAGACTTACTTATAATCATCATTGCAAGTATTGCAGCTGGCTCATTGTGCGTATTGGCGAACGCACCTTTTGCCAAATTTTCACTCAAAACAAAAATCTACTTCTGTATTGGATGCTGCTTTGTATTTCAATCAGCATTATGGCTTAGAGTCCCAAAACCTGAGACTGATATTGAGGGTGTCTCCATCCCTATCGCGCTTCGCCCGGACCTTGTAGGCAAGGTGATCAAGCCGATCAGTGTGGTAAATGATGGTGGATCCACAATGTTGGTTGGTAAAGATCTAAAGCTGTATTCCCTGCTTGGGGTACAGCTTGAATCAGGTCTCAGTACTACAGACATGGTCGGCAAGGAACTGATCGTCTACAAGAAGGGCGAGGTGACTTGCATCGGTGTCAACAATAAACCTGGGATTACTGATATCCCCACCCAGATCGGCTATACGAATAAGTAACACCGATTCACACACACCTCGCTAGGCAAATCCGCAAGGATTGCTGGCGGGGTGGTTTTTATTTACAAATATATTTGATTAGGCAAATACTTCCTTTTCGAGTGAAATAATTCTTGGTCTATGATCCTGCATAAGAGTATCTTCAGTGTTCTTAGCTCGTACTTCATATGAACCGATAAGAGTTAGAATTGGTTTAATGTCTTGTTTTGTGGCCATATCCTTAATATCTTCGGTTGTAACCATGTATTCAATATCAGATTTTGTAACCATATTTTCCTCCATACTTTCTATTCTTGTCTTAATTTCTGTAATATCGCTGAGATTATGTGCTGTGTTGATTGCTATATTTTCTATATCTTCCTTCATTTCGACTATATCCTGTCTTACTTCGACTACATCCTGTCTTACTTTAACTATATCTTGCCTTACTTCAATTATATCTTGCCTTACTTCTTTAAAACCCTTCTCAACTTTAATATCTAATTTATCAATTTTTAAATCAAAATTCTCAAATTTAGAATTAATATTTTCAATCAGCTTTGTAATGTAATTTGGCACTATTTCTATCATATTTTATTTATTAGAATTTATAATATATGAATTATAAACTACTGAAGTGGTGTAGTGCAAATAAAATTATAAATAAGACACAGAAAAATTAATAAGTGAAATTAATTGGCAATTCAAATGTATTTGTAACTGATCCATCCATTTCATTTACATCAGTAAATACGATTTTCATTGGGGTTCCAACACTTATGACGATATCGTTATCATTTTTCAAACTCATTGTTGTAGAAAATGTTGCCTTACCATTACTATACCCTGAGAATTTCACTGGGACAGCAACACCAGCTGCTGACCAACCGTAATTTTTGTAATTAAAGAACAACTGTGCAGTAGCTGCTTGACCCTCAGAAATAATCCATCTACATCCCAATTCCTCATAATTAGAATTATCTACAGTACCTGAAATAGTTAGAGGGAATTTAATTATAGAGTTTGCATCCGGAGAAATAACATTAAATCCACATTTACCTTGCGTGCCATAACTTGATACTTGATAGGATGTCGGTGAATTAGTTACAGTAAACTTAACCTTGTTGCTTATGTTTCCCCAAGGCATAGTGTAGAT
>CAZOGG010000039.1:0-6282 GCA_964579565.1 uncultured Candidatus Saccharibacteria bacterium
CAGCAGGATTTGCCGCTCTAGTTCTATTTGCTTCATATACCCAAGAAACACATGGTTTAAAGTTCGAATTAGGAGACCCATATGTTATAGTCGGTCTATTTATCGGAGGTTTACTTCCATACTATTTCGCAGCTCTATCAATGGAAAGTGTAGGTAAGGCAGCAGGACAAGTTGTAGATGAGGTAAGAAGACAATTCAGAGAAATAAAGGGAATCATGGATGGTAGTGCAAAGCCTGATTATGCTAAGTGTGTTGATATTGTTACATCAGCAGCTATAAAGCAAATGATTATTCCAGCTTTGATTCCAGTTCTCGCACCAATTCTAGTTGGATTTATACTAGGACCAGTTGCTCTTGGAGGACTTCTAGTTGGATCTATTGTTACAGGATTGTTCGTAGCTATTTCAATGACATCTGGAGGAGGTGCATGGGATAATGCCAAGAAGCATATTGAACAAGGTAATCATGGAGGTAAGGGTAGTGATGCTCATAAGGCTGCAGTTACAGGTGATACAGTAGGAGATCCATACAAGGATACAGCAGGACCAGCTATTAACCCAATGATTAAGATTCTAAATATAGTTGCTCTACTTATCGTTTCATTCATAATCTAATACTCTTATGTTGAAGGCGATAAACTTCGCTTTGTGGGTTACAGCAGCATCATTTATATTACCTTGCGTATTTATAGCGAGTGTAATATATCCTAAATGGGAGAAATGGGGTGAGGATTTCTAGAGTTCTGCAAATTGTGATAAAATAGTCATTAATGAATAATCAGTCAAAATACATTCAGTCTCTCAAGATCGGACTGTTCCTTGCTTTGCGCGATATCAAGAAGGCAAATAAATGGACAACACTACTGATTGTTGTGGTGATGGTTCTAACATTTCTCAATCTTATAGTTATCAGTGGTGTTCTTGTCGGTCTTATAGAAGGTTCAACAGATGCCAATAGATATAGATATACTGGTGACTTGATAGTTTCTGTTCTACCAAAGAAGACATATGTAGAGAGAAGTTCGTCAATTATAGAATTAATTAAAAGTCAGGACTATGTAGAAAGTGTATCTGCAAGATATGCCGAAGGCGTGAGAATCGAGGCAAATTATAAGAACAGAACTAGATTAAGTGATCAAGTTGATAATGCGGCCGGACTTGTTGCGGGTATTAATCCTGCTGATGAAGATAGAACTACAAATTTATCCAAGTATCTTATAGAGGGTGAATATTTAGACGAAGGAGATACAGACAAGATCCTTATAGGAGCGAATTTACTTTATAAATACACACCTATAGAGTCCCCAGGTTTCTCAACTCTCAAGAATGTTGAATTGGGATCCAAGGTCAGACTTGTGATAGCTGGTAAGACCAAGGAAGTCACAATAAAGGGCATTATCAAGAGTAAAGTAGACATTGATATGCGAGTTATTATGCTCGATTCTGAGTTGAAGAAGATAATTGGAAGAGGAGATAATAATGTTGATGAAATATCAGTTATAATAAATCCTGAATATGATGCAATGAAGCTCAAGAATCTTCTTGTTGCAGAAGGTTATGATAGGTTCGCATTAATACAGACATGGGAAGGAGCTCAGCCCAAATTCCTAAATGATATTAAGGCTACATTCGGCTTGTTGGGTAACCTTATAGGATCTATCGGTCTTGCTGTTGCAGCTATTACTATATTTATTATTATTTTCGTTAATGCTATTACAAGAAGAAGATTTATTGGAATATTGAAGGGTATTGGTATCAGATCAATGGCTATTGAATTCTCTTATGTAATTCAATCTCTGTTCTATGCATTTTGCGGAATTCTTATCGGCAGTTTGATAGTATTCCTTTTCCTTAAGCCATTCATCGCGGCGCATCCTATTAATTTCCCATTCAGTGATGGTATTCTAGTTGCCACATTTACCGGTACTCTTATAAGAGCAGTGATTCTGTTTGTTGCAACTTTGATTGCTGGTTATATTCCAGCTAGAATTGTCGTTAAGCAGAATACATTAGACGCCATATTAGGAAGATAATATATGATTAAAACACAAAACCTAACAAAGAAATACAAAAGTGGATCATTAGAGATGACAGCATTGAATAATGTATCTCTAGAAATGAAGCAGGGAGAATTCCTTGCTATTACCGGTCGTTCTGGTTCAGGCAAGAGTACATTATTGTATCAACTTGGATTACTAGATAGACCAACATCCGGTTCTGTTATTATTGATGGTAGGGATGTTCTTTCGATGAATGAAGAGGAAAGGACATTCCTTAGACTATCTGAACTTGGATATGTATTTCAGGATTATGCTATTCTTCCATCACTTACAAGTCTGGAGAATGTGATGTTGCCCCTACTTATGCTTGGTGTTGAGACAAAGCATGCCAAGACAAAGGCAGAATATGCTCTTGATAGAGTTGGTCTAGCAGATAAATTAAAGAATTACCCATCTCAGCTTTCTGGAGGACAACAGCAGAGAGTTGCTATTGCTCGCGCTATTGCTCATGAGCCTAAGATTATATTTGCCGATGAGCCAACTGCCAATCTTGATAGCGAAACATCAGAAATGGTTCTTGAGGCATTTATCAAGCTTCATAAGGATGGTCAGACTATTATGATGGTTACACATGAGAAGGACTATGCAGCGCTTACTGATAGAGTTATTGAGCTATCTGATGGTAAGATTATAAATGATTTTAGAGTTAAGAATTCATAATACCGTATGATTGCGCCGACAATATTTATCATTTTTGGAATTACTGGTGATCTGGCAGGAAGGAAACTTCTTCCTTCACTTCTTAATCTGTATGTAAGGAATAATCTACCAAAGAAATTTGCTATTGTTGGATTCTCAAGGCGAGCTTTCACTAGAGAGGATTTCAGACAATTCATTCGTACTCATATGAAGGTAAAGTCTGGTCAGTATAAGGAAGAGGATGTTAAGCATTTCATTGATCATATGTATTATGAGCAAGGCAATTTCGATGAACCACAATCATACGCTCAACTATCACAAAGATTGAAATTAATCGACGATGGCTTCGGTCAATGTTCCAATAAGCTATTTCATTTGTCTATTCCTCCATCACTTTATGAATCTATCTTTGATCATTTAGCTAATTCTGGACTCACTGTTCCTTGTGGAGGAGATGAAGGTTGGACCAGAGTTCTTGTTGAGAAGCCATTCGGTAGTGATGTTGAGACTGCCAAGAATCTCGACAAGAAGCTAGGGAAATTATTTAATGAAAGTCAGATATTTAGAATTGACCACTATCTTGCCAAGGAAGCTATACAGAATATAGTTGCATTTCGTTTCGCTAATTCTCTATTCGAGCCATTATGGAATCATCATCATATTGATAAGGTTCACATTAAGCTATTAGAGAAGATTGGTATGGAAGGTAGAGGTGCAACTTATGATTATATTGGCGCTCTTAAGGATGTTGGACAGAATCATATTCTCCAGATGTTGGCACTTATAGCGATGGATAATCCTGATTCACTAGATGCTATTGATATTAGAAATGCCAGAGCCCATATACTCAAGCATTTGAGACCAATGACAACTAGAAATATTAATCAGTACGCAGTCAGAGGTCAGTATGAAGGTTATAAGACAGAGACTGGTGTTAGAGAACATACACAAACTGAAACATATTTCAGACTTGAAACATATGTAGATACCGCTAGATGGAAGAATGTTCCTTTCTATTTAGAAAGCGGTAAATCACTATTTGAAACTAAAACTGAAATAGATATTTATTTCAAGAATGACACTGAAGACAGACAGAATATACTTACATTTAGAATTCAGCCAGATGAAGGAATTAAGATTCGCTTCTGGGTCAAGACTCCTGGATTCGATATGAAAGTAGAACCAAAGACTTTGAAATTCAAATATGCAGATTTCCAGAGCCTATCAGTATTACCAGATGCATATGAGAAAGTTCTATTTGATGCGATTATGGGGGATCAAACCCTCTTTACAAGTACCGACGAGGTCTTGTATGCTTGGAAGTACATTTCAACGGTTATATCGTCATGGAATGCAGTTCCGCTTACAATTTATAAGAAAGGTTCACAAGAAATAATTTAATTTTATGTTTCAAAACTTTTTATTAAAGACAATGTTAAAGAGGCAAATGAAGAATGTTCCTGCAGAACAGCAAGAACAGATATTCGCAATGATTGAGAAGAATCCTGATTTCTTTATGAAGATCGCCGAGGAAGCACAAGAGAAGATAAAGGGCGGAATGTCACAGCAAGATGCAATGATGGCGGTGATGAAGGCGCATGAATCAGAATTGAGAGCAGTGATGGGGAAGTAATAGATAAACAAAAAAGCCACAAGAGCTTTCTTGTGACTTCTGACAATTCCCAGTATTGGTAGGTAGTCAGGGTACCTTTGAGGTGATCAGCGGACAGGCTCGATTTCGATGTCTGCATCGTCCTCTTCTTGTTGATCGAGCTCATCATCCATCATTGACTGCCACATTCTGCGCATGTCGGCATCCAACTCTCTGCGCTCCTGCTCAAATCGCTTGTTAGCGTGCTCGCGCATCTCACTCGAGGTCATGAGAATTCGATGCCAGTTCTTGGCGACCCATTTAGTGAACTTCTTGGGATTGACCTTGATGTAACAACTGTGGTGACCCACAAAACCAGTGTATGATTTCTCATACAAGGCTCGAAGTCTTTCCTCATGAATGTGACGATCGAGTTCAAGATCAAGCTCGGTTAGTGCCTGAGTCACGAGATTAGAAAGACTACCAACCCAGCATTTACCCATCTTTCCAACTCTGTAACCATCATTGAATGCTTCTCGAAAGATATTCCTTTTCGGGGTCCCGTACTCTGACCTTGAGATGATTCGTGATACAAAGCTCAGATCACAAACTTCATTCTTATTACTCTCCACATCGACTCCAGCCACAAGAGGGTTAATTCTCGATCCGTCTCTGTTTTTACCGTATCTCCGTTCAACCCACTCAACTCGAATTGTGTGAGTCTGCGGAGGACGGCAGTGATCAAAACAGACCTCCACGATGTCACCAACACAGACATACAGCAGATTGTTATTCATTTCCAATGTTCTTTCTTGGTTTGTGTTGTCAAATACCACTAAGATTCTCCAGTACCTTATCACAGATTAAATTATTTGTCAAATTAGACATTTCCTGCTATTCTTGATCCCATGTCCCTATCAATCGGAATCGTAGGCCTACCAAATGTAGGCAAATCAACATTATTTAACGCACTTACTAAGAAGAGTGTACTTGTAGCTAATTACCCCTTCGCAACCATTGACCCATCTGTGGGAGTTGTAGCTGTTCCAGATGATCGCCTATGGAAGCTTTCTGAATTCTCAAAAACTCAAAAGACAGTACCAGCTGTTGTGGAATTCGTAGATATTGCAGGACTTGTAAAGGGAGCTTCTGATGGGGAAGGATTGGGTAATCAATTTTTAACTAATATTAGAGAGACAGATGCTATAGCAGAAGTGGTGCGAATATTTGAAGACGACAATATAATCCACGTAGATGGCAAGATAAATCCGCTGAAGGATATTGAAGTTATTAATCTAGAATTAATTCTTGCTGATCTTCAGACAGTTACAAAGAGATTGGCGAATTTACAAAGGGAAGTTAAATCTGGTAAAAAGGAAGCAATAATTGAGAATGGCTTGGTTGATAAGATCAAGACTGCATTGGAAGCCGGCAGGCTTGCTTCTTCTGTTATTCCAGATGAATTCGAGGCCCCATTTCTTAAATCTCTACATTTACTTACATCAAAACCATTTATGTATGTGCTTAATAAGAAATCAGGCGGTAAGAACCTTGATGAAATGAATGATGATAGATACAAGGCTCTAATTAAATTTTTTAATGATAATAATACAAAATGGGTAATAGTAGATGCTGGAATTGAGCATGAACTTAAGGATATGGAGGATAAGGATAAAAAGGAATTCCGAGAAGGACTAGGCGCCAAGGATGATGGAATAGATAATCTTATTAAAAAGGGTTATGAATTATTGAATTTAATTACATATTTCACAACAGGGGAAAAGGAAACTCGAGCATGGACAATAGGGCGTGGATGGACAGCACCAGAAGCTGGAACAGCTATACATGGAGATTTCAAGGATAAGTTCATAAGAGCAGAGGTAATAGAGTGGGATAAATTAATAGAAGCAGGGTCATTCGGAACTGCGAGAGAGAAAGGACTACTTCGTACAGAGGGGAAGGAGTATGTGGTGAAGGATGGGGATGTGATGGA
>CAZOGG010000040.1:0-6155 GCA_964579565.1 uncultured Candidatus Saccharibacteria bacterium
ATCAAATATTATTCCTGGAATGATTGTTGGAACACTTGTTAATAATTCAATAGTTGAGAGCGAGGTCATAGAGGTAAAAAAGAAATATTACGAGGGTAAGGTCTATGATTTAAACATAGACAAGGTTCACAACTATATCGCTAATTCTATTCCTGTTCACAATTGTATATATAGCTGGCGTGGTGCTGATATTAAAAATTTAATTGATTTCGAGAAGGAATATCCGGAAGCAAAGGTAATATTATTAGAAGAGAATTATAGATCAACACAAACAATACTTGCAGCAGCAAATAATGTTATTAAGAAGAATGTAATGAGAAAGGAGAAGAATTTATTTACCAAGAATATCGAGGGGGAGAAGATAGAATTGCTCATATCATATACTGAGCAAGAAGAAGCAAGAGTTGTTGCAGAGAAAGCTCGAGAATTAATAGAAAACGGCACAAATCCTAGGGAAATTGCCGTTCTCTATAGAGCTAATTTCCAATCAAGAGTCCTAGAAGAAGCATTTCTTAACAAAAATATTCCATATCAAGTTCTTGGAGTTAGATTCTTCGAAAGAAAGGAAGTTAAGGATGTAATTTCATTTATTAAAGCCAGTCTCAATAGAGAAAGTACAAGTGATCTTGTAAGAGTGGTCAATGTTCCACCAAGAGGTATTGGAAAGGCGACAATACTAAAGGTTGTTACAGGACAAGAGAATACTCTAGGTCCAAGCTTGAGACAGAAGGTTTCGGTATTCCTTAATTTACTTGAGCAAATTAGGAATATTGCCAAGAATCAACTACCTTCACAATTAATTAAATTTATTATAAGAGAAACAGGTATCGAGAATGCATATAAGAACGGCTCTCCAGAAGAACAAGAGAAGCTCGAGAACTTGAGAGAATTAGTAACTGTAGCTTCACAGTATGATAATTTGCCAATTGGCGAAGGAATCGAGAAATTCCTAGAGAATTCGGCACTTGCCACAGATCAAGATGAGTTGGAGAATGACAATAATGCTGTTAGACTTATGACAGTACACGCTTCTAAGGGTCTTGAATTCGACTATGTCTTTATTGTTGGAATGGAAGAGGATCTATTTCCACATCAGAGAATGAATGAGGAGAAAGTAAGTCAAAGCCAGATAGAAGAGGAGAGAAGATTGTTCTATGTTGCATTAACTAGAGCGAGAAAGAGGGTATTCCTTAGCTATTCGCAATTGAGAACAATATACGGATCTCAGAAAGTTAATACTCCTTCCAACTTTATTTCAGATATTGGAGATGAGCATATTGTATCAATAGGGGATACAGAAGAGCCAACAGGTTTAAAAGCAATTTTTATTGATTTTTAATGGAAAATTTCATAGCAAAAAAGTCATTAGGCCAGAATTTCCTACATGCACCGAATATCATATCGGCCATGGTTCATAGTGGAGAAGTCTCGGAAGGTTCTAGAATATTGGAAGTTGGACCCGGCAAAGGGGCCTTAACAGAGGCCTTATTGAGCAAAGGAGCATATGTAACCGCAATTGAGAAGGACGATAGGGCTATACCGTATTTGCAAGATAAGTTCAAAAGGGAAATAGAACTCAAACAACTATCGCTTATTCACGGAGATGTACTGGATTTCATGCCAGATTTAGAAAATTTCAAAAAGGATAGCTATACCATAATCGCCAATATACCCTATTACATAAGTGGGGAATTCCTGAGGAAATTCCTCGAAATAGACAATTCTCCGAACAGAATCGTTGTAATGCTACAGAAAGAATTGGCCAAGAGAATAGTGGATACCAAGGAAAGCATACTATCAATTTCGGTTAAAGTGTATGGAAATCCCAAATATCTAGTCACTGTGCCTAGGAAATTCTTCAGACCAATACCAAATGTTGATTCTGCGGTACTAATTATCAATGAAATATCGAAGAATTTCTTCCAAAATCCCAAAATTGATGAGAAATACTTCTTCGAAATACTAAAATGCGGTTTCGCTCACAAAAGAAAGATTCTGATTAAGAATTTGGAGGACAAAATACCTAGAATTAAGCTGGATAAAATATGGGAAAGTGAAAACATACCAAAAGACATAAGAGCAGAGAACTTATCCCCCGAAATATGGAAAAAAATCGTAGGAAATAGTCTCTAATATTGATATAATTCATGCAGTATTTTGATTATATTTAAAATACTACCCAGTGAAGCAACAATCAAATAAAGGTAGCAAAAAAAATGTATTAATTATCCTAGTGGCAATTGTGCTAGTGGGATTAGTTTTCGCATTTGCAGAGTATAGGAACAAGCAAGTTGAAATTACCTACAAAAACGAGGTTACTGGCCTTACAAAGCAAGATATTAATTCTGATAATTATGTAGATTGGCAGAGAATACTAGAGGCAAATGACATTTCAAGTTCAACCAAGACTTCTGATTTAAATAATAAGGAGAAATTAACCTCAACAGATTTACTTGGTAGAGATTTCTTCGCTAAGTACATGGAATTGAAGCAAATGGGCAGTATCAACGACAAGGCCAGTCAGGAAGAACTTGTTGGTAAGGTTCTAGAAAGTGGAATAATGCTAGCTTCACCTAAGGAATACTCAATTGTAGATATTGCTACAATCAGTGACGATAGTACAGAATCTATCAAGAAATACGCCAATGACGCAGGTTATGTATTCAAGACATACTCAATATCATCAAGAAATGAAGCTGTTATAACCAAGGAGGCCATCGAGAAGGAGAGTCCAGCAACACTGAAGGAACTTGATCCAATAATTAAGAGTTACAAGAACATACTTAATGGACTACTTAAGGTTAAGGCTCCACAATCAATGTCCAAGATGCATGTGGATTTAGTTAATTCAGTTAGTTCCTTGGTATTTATAGTTGAGAAATTCAGAGTATCAGATGTGGATCCATTAGCTGGAGTTCAGGCGGTAGCAAGATATACATCAACTATTCAGCTTTTCGCTGATGCAATGAATAATATTAAGTCGAGATTGCTTTCATTGAATATTAAGTACAATGCGAATGAGGGTGGTACTTTCTTTATTCCAAATTAAAATATGAAATTTAATTTTATTAAAAAATTAATACCAGGAATACTCATAATAAGTTTGCTTTTACCTTCTATATTTATCCCCCAAAAGGCCGAGGCTCAACTTGCAACTGTCGATGCTGGAAACATATTCCAAAACACCATAACCGCGGCAAATAGTGTTATCTCTAGTGCGTCAACATATTCAATGCAATTAAAGGAATTCGTTCTCGACGGATTATTGAATGTTCTGGTTAAGCAGGTGATAAGACAGATGACACAGAGTGTAGTTAACTGGATTAATTCTGGCTTCGAGGGTAGTCCTTCATTCCTACAGAATCCTGGTGCATTCTTCCTTGATGTTGCTGATCAGGTAACTGGAGCCTTCTTGGCGAAATACGGTGGGCCATTAACAGCATTATGTTCTCCATTCAGTTTGGATATTCAGATTGCATTGAGGTTCAAATACCATCCTAATGTAATGAAGAGATATACTTGTACACTAAATACAATAATTGGAAATGCCAAGAACGCATCATTTAGTATTAATGGATTTACAGCAGGTGACTTCAAGCAGGGAGGTTGGCCAGCATTCGTTAGTCTTTCAACCGAACCACAGAACAATGCGTATGGAGCATATCTACAAGCAGAAGCTGAGCTATCATGGAGAGTTGCAAGCGCAAGATCACAACAAAGAGATGAGATAAGTCAGGGTAAAGGATTCCTGTCATGGAAGAAATGTGAGGATGACGGCACCACAGAATCATCTCGAGCAAAACAAGATTTGGACAAAGCCGAGAAAGGAGGTGAGGATGAATTCTATGCCAAACAAGAAGTAGCAAAGCATCAAACATGTACTATTCAGACACCTGGATCTGTTATTTCTAGTTCTCTAGAAGGTCAATTGGGTTCTGGACTAAGACAATTAGAAATTGCTGATGAAATAAATGAAATTGTTAATGCTCTTGTAGCACAACTAATTACACAAGTACTTACAAAGGGACTTGGAACAGTTAGTGGTAGTGGCCCAGGTGACAGTAATTCATATATCAATAGTCTAAACAACGGAGAGAACTCTTCTTCACAAATTGAGACATTGAGAACTCAAGTATTAAGTTCAATAGAGAGTCCATTAAGACTAACAACTGACTATGTGGATCTCAAGAAACAAAGTTACGAGATATACAACACAATAGATACTGATTATAAGGATGCAGCTGGATGTTTCAATGCACTACTCACAACTCCAAACCGACCATATTGGGATCTAAGTGAATACTCTGCAAGATTAAATGAAGTTAAAGCTGCTATAATCAAGATAACACCAACTAGAGATTCTCTGAGAGCTGAATTCGAACAAGCAGAGAAGAGACTTACAACAATGAGAGAGATCAGAAGTACAGCAAATACAGCAAGAACAATGGAGGAGTTGAATGTTGCAAGTCAGAAGCTTTCACAGCTTTCAACGACAATGAGTCTAACAAATGCCAGGGACATACAGGATGCAAGAACAAAGTTAGACGAGACCAGGGCATCTGGAGCACAGTATGCAAATGATGCGAAGACGCAGTTGGGTAGATGTAGAAATAGCCAATAATTATGAGAAAAGTAATTAATACAATTCTAACAATAATATTAGTGCTTACTGTGGTGGGTATAGCCACATTCCCAGTTCAGGCTAAGGCAGATTGGTTGGCTGATATTGCATGCTATTTTAGTCCAACCTGCGCAGCAAAAGAATATGCGGGATCAGTAATAAACAGCTTTGCTGCAAGTGTCGGTTATCTAATACTATCAGTATCATCTTGGGCTCTAATTGCATCTGGATTTGTGTTGAATATATCCATGGTTCTAACACTAAATATAAAGACTCTATACGAGGCAACTCCTGCAATAGATCAAGTTTGGCTATTGATAAGAAACCTCTCTAGTATGTTTATTATATTTGCTTTGATATATACCTCTATACTAACAATACTAGATATAGCGAAGACGAGTTCTTCTACTTTAATAAAAAATATAATAATGGCTGGAATATTGATTAACTTTAGTCTATTTTTTACAAAAACAGCGATCGATGCATCAAATCTTATATCACTTCAATTCTACAGGGCATTGGTTCCTAGTTCTGCAACTATTAGTAAGTCTGATTTATCTACCATAATTACTAGTAGCTATAGTAAGGGAGGTTTGTCTGATATTTTCATGCAGAACATGAAACTACCTAGTATATATGGTAATCCAAAGGGAATGATAACAGGTGCTGCCAATACTGACTTCTTCCATATTGTAGTTGGAACCATTGGTGGATCAATTCTTATGTGGCTAGCAGCTGGAAGTATATTAGCTGCCGCAATCGCATTTATAATTAGAGTTGTAATGCTATTGCTTCTTATGGGATTCTCTCCGATATACTTCGTTGGTATGATATTTCCACAGGTCAGAACTAGTATCTCGAATAAATGGTTAGGCTGGTTAACTGGTCAACTTCTATTTATGCCAGTTTATCTTATTCTGATGTATATATCTGTAAGATTCCTAACTGGGGTTAATGGTGTCGGTTTCTTCAATCAACTTGATAAAGCTAGAGAAGTAAATGGGACCGCTAACAATTTCTTACTGACAACAGTAGGATTAATACTACAATACACAATTGCGTATGTATTATTGCTGGCACCGTTAATTGGTGCACTGCAGTTTGGTGGAAAGAGTATGTCATGGGGACAGAGTGCTCAGAAATGGGCGAGTGGTAAGTTGTGGGGCGCTGGAGGTGCGATGGGTGGGGTAATCGGAAGAAATACTGTAGGCAAATATGCAACCAAAGCAGATAAATATCTTGAGAATACTGCACTTGGTAATAGTTATTATGGTAGAGAATTTAGGAGTTTTACCACTTCAAAAATGGCAAATTCTAAGTTCGGTAGCACAAAATCTTTAAAAGATGTTGAGAAGATAGATAAAGATATCTCAAAGAAACGGAGGGAAATCGACAACTTTAAGGATCTTGACTTGGCAATTGAGAGATCTGACAGTGTTAAAATTAAGGAAATATTAGGAAAACTTTCAAACGCTGAAATCGCCGGACTTGGTAAGAAAAAACTTACAAATCCAAATGTAATTCCTTTTTTTGC
>CAZOGG010000041.1:0-1291 GCA_964579565.1 uncultured Candidatus Saccharibacteria bacterium
ATTGAATTGACACAATGATCCTTTCTCGTCGAAATATAGCATTTTATTTATAAGTGTCAAATTTATGTACAAGTTAACATTAAAATTATACTTACTGTAAATTTACATGATATAATACAACCATGAAAAAAATTATATTTATCATTATTCTAGGCATTCTTGCCATAATATTTATTCCAAAACTCATTAATAAGTATAATGTTCAGTTATTACAGGAATGCCCAGACGAAATGATAATAAATAGAATGCCATCTATTGATGATTCAGATACTAATAACTCATATTATATAAAGGATGGAAAGAGACATGAAATATCAGAATACGATGCAGTCTGGGTAAATATGAATTGTAAGCTCAAGGTTCAGGAGGTTTACTAGTAATTTCTTCTATTGCTTTTGTTCTCTTGAATCTATAAAATGTAAATATGAAAATACTTTTAGCGTCAGATCATGCAGGTTATGAATTAAAGAATCAAATAAAGGACTTTTTGGTCGCTGAGGGGTTTGAGATTGAGGATATGGGTGCTCATACTTATAATAAGGACGACAATTATCCTGAGATAATGCTACCTGTAGCTATGAGAGTATTGTCAGATAGTAATAGTAAAGCCATTATATTTGGCAAATCCGGCCAAGGTGAGGCTATGATTGTTAATAGATTTCCAGGAATTAGAGCGATCGTCTATCATGGCAAGAATCTGGAGATATTGAGATTGGGTAGAGAGCATAATGATAGCAATATACTATCAATTGGAGCAGGATTTGTAGAATTTGAAGAAGCAAGGGAGGCTATTAGGTTATGGATTTCAACGCCATTTAGTAATGATGAGAGACATATCAGAAGAATTGAACAGATGGATAATATTGAATAATAATATGGAAATAATACCAGCAATACTGCCGAAGAATTTCAAGGAAATCGAGGATAAAATAGAATTAGCTAAAGGAGTATCTGATTATGTTCAGATAGATATTTGTGATGGTAAATTTGTTAGAAGTACAACATGGCCATATTGGAAGCAAGATGAGAATTTCGAGAAGATTCTTCATGAAGAAATGGGAATGCCAAGTTGGGAGGATGTAGATTATGAATTTGATCTTATGATAGATAATCCAACTGAGGATGATGCTAGGAAATGGCTTTCTGCTGGAGCGGAGAAGAGCCGTGTGCGGTTAACAATCACCTGCCGGGCGTGCAATTCGCGAAGGCTAAAGGCGTTGCGCTGCATTTGTCGCTATTCGTCATCTAGCAGGCCGCTTTCGTGGCTTTCTGTTACCAAGAGTTCGATTTC
>CAZOGG010000041.1:1301-5924 GCA_964579565.1 uncultured Candidatus Saccharibacteria bacterium
AGAATAGTATTACATTTAGAAAGTTCTAAGGATCTTTCTCCAGTCATTTCTATATTATCAGGCTTGGTGGAGATAGGTATTGCAATAGATTTGAAGACAAATACAGATGAAATAAAGAAATACGAAGATAAAATTCAATTTATACAATGCATGGGAATTAGCAAGGTTGGATTTCAAGGACAGAAATTCGATACTGGAACTATTGATAAGGTAAAGGAAGTAAAACTGAAGTATCCAAATCTCAAAATTCAAGTAGATGGTGGAGTTTCTCTTGAGAATGCACATTTATTGGGAGAAGCAGGCGCTGATAGATTGGTTGTAGGATCTGCATTATTCGAAACTGAAGATTTTGTACACAGTTATAGTGAATTTAAGGGAGCTTAGATGCTATAATTATTCGGTATGCCACTTACTGAAGAAAAAGCACAATTACTTTTTGCAAAAGCATTTGAAATAAGGAAGTCTATTATAGAAATGTTAATTGAGGCCAAGAGTGGCCACACAGCTGGACCATTGGGTATGGCTGATATATTTACCTATTTGTATTTCCATGCACTTAAGCATGATCCCAAGAAGCCTGATTGGTCATATAGAGACAGATTAGTACTTTCAAATGGTCATATTTGTCCCGTGCTTTATTCAACAATGGCACATGCGGGATATTTCCCAGTTGAGAAGCTTAAGACATTAAGGAAATTTGGCTCAATACTACAGGGACATCCGCATAGAGAATTCTTGCCAGCTCTTGAGAATTCATCCGGTCCATTGGGTTCTGGGTTATCACAAATTGTCGGAATGGCACTTGCTGATAGAATGGACTTCGGCAAAACCTCAGCCAAGCAATTCGTATGTCTTACAGGAGACGGAGAACTTGATGAAGGGCAGAATTGGGAAGCTATTATGATGGCTGGAAAGGAGAGATTACAGAATGTTACAGTTTTTGTTGATAGAAATAACATACAGATTGATGGATTCACTGAGGATGTTATGCCACTTAATCCATTTGCAGATAAATGGCGTGCATTTAACTGGCATGTTCAGGAGGTTGATGGACATAATTTCCGCTCAATAGATGAGGCATGGACTCAGGCTATGTCTGTGTTTGATAAGCCTTCAGTAATAATAGCGAATACAATTTCCTCAAAGGGAATTCCAGAGTTTGAAAGGAAATACGAATGGCATGGCAAACCCCCAACAACGCCTGAGGAGATAGCTATTGCTAGAAAGGCATTTAATATTAAGAATTAATTATGATTAACCCAGAGCAAAAACTAAATCCCAAAATATTCGATAAAGATGTTGAACAAGCACCTATTAGAGAGGGCTTCGGTCAAGGTTTAGTTATTGCTGGTGATCATAACAAGGATATTGTTGGTCTATGTGCAGATCTTACAGATTCAACGAAGATGAATTTATTTAAGGAGAAATATCCTGATAGATTTATTCAGGTAGGAATAGCAGAGCAGAATTTAGCAAGTGTTGCATCAGGAATGGCTGCAATGGGTAAAATTCCATTTATTACTTCATATGCAATGTTTAGTCCAGGAAGGAATTGGGAACAAATACGAACAAATATTTGCTATAACGATAGACCAGTCAAGATTGCTGGTTCTCATGCAGGAATCTCAGTAGGTCCTGACGGGGGAACTCATCAAGCAATTGAAGACTTGGCTATTACTCGTGTGATTCCAAATATGGTAGTTATATCACCTTGTGATTCTATAGAAGCCAAGAAAGCCACAATAGCATGTGCAAATACTAAGTATCCAACATATATTCGTCTAGCAAGAGAGAAAACCCCAATAATTACAACAGAGAATTCTCCATTTGAAATAGGTAAGGCTCAACTTCTATTCACACCTAAGGATAATAAAAGGGCAGAAGTCGGTATTATTGTTACAGGAGCATTGGTACACAAGGCATTAATGGTAGCAAATAAGCTAGAAAAGGAGGGTAAGAATGTAAAGGTATTGAATCTATCTACAATTAAGCCATTAGATGAGGATGCGGTATGGAGATTAGGTCATGAGACGGGGGCTATAGTTACAGTTGAAGAACATCAAATAGCAGGAGGAATGGGTTCAGCAGTTGCTGAGTGCTTGGCTCGACATTATCCAACTCCAATTGAATTTGTGGGTGTTAAGGATAAATTTGGTCAATCAGGAACTCCAGATGAGCTAATAGAGTATTATGAAATGGGAGAAAGTGCTATAATATCTGCAGTTAAGAAGGTTTTACTAAGAAAGTAATAAGCTATAAGAAATATGAAGAGACCAATATCTCCTTATCCTAAGGATGTTTATGCGCATAATGCTGAAATATATAAGTTAATGGCTAATCCCAAGAGATTAGAGATTCTTAATATTTTAAGTAAGGGAACAGCCACTTTAACTGATTTGACTAGAATAGTTGGGGCAAGAAAGGTTAATATAAGTCAGCACTTATCAATACTAAGACATTTGAAATTAGTTTCAGTTATTAGACGATCAAAGGAAGTATATTATGCAATCTCAGACCCCAAAATAGTCACACCATGCGAAATTTTCAAGAATCTCTAAAGGTTATACACATTTTAATTATTTGCAAAAAAATTTAATGATATAATAGTGGTGTTTCGAATATCGAAATACTGAAATAAATAAGTTTTTTGATATTATATTTGAAATGATTACAACCTCTTATGCTTAAAAACAAATATTCTTTTAGATACATAAAAGAGAATATTTCAGAAGCAGAAAGTTCTTTTGTTGGGAATAATTCTGTTGCAGTTAATGTAACTAGCAATAAAGGTAAAAAGGAAATAAAGGATTCGAACAAAAGGTTTTTCCTCAAGGCACTCGGTGTAGCTGGTGCTGGTGTTGTTGCGTCTCAACTATTACCAAGTAAGGCGTCTGCTCTCGTCATGGGTAGTACCCCAGCATCTAGTGTTGTTGGCCTCAAGAATTCAAGTAATGTAAGAGTAAATCCCGCAACAGAAGACACATTATCATCATTGTTATCTGGACAGGGTGTTACTAAGTTATCAATCAATCTATCTGCTTCAGGTAATGTTAGAACTCCAGCCTCAGGTAAGAAGATAAGAGTATATGCAACAAGATTCTCACTGACTGCTGATGCAGCATCTGTCTCATTTAGATTTACTGCTGGTGGAACTGATTATGAGAAATATGTATCACCTAAGACTGGTGGATTATATGGATCAAATAACCATCCAAATTATATTGAGGGTGGTGTGGATGAGGTTCTATACTGTGTGATTTCAGGAACGACAACAGTTCAGATTAATGTTGATTATTTAGAAATATAATTTTATTATCATGGCTTTACGAGCAGTTGAACATGAATTTAATGGGAATACGGCGCCACTAGCTCTACTAGCTTATGGCACTGTGTCAGTTTCCACAGTTACTGTTACTGGCACGGGAACATTTTTTAGTGCAAATATGGTTGGAATGAGAATTGGCTTCGGTTATTCATATTTATCTGGAATCACAACTTGGTATACTATTTCTGCTTACAACTCTCCAACTTCTCTAACTTTATCTACATCGGCTGGTACAGTAAGTGCTGGATCTGCTTATGTTATTACAGGATATGATTCTACTAAAACAAGTATTGGACCATCGATGGTTCAGAAGTCGGGCTATAACCCTGAGGATAATTTTATTGGCCCATTTCCAATTCCAGTTGCTAGACCCGCGGAAGAGTCCACTGTTATTGCGTCTATGTTCCCACATGTCATAACTATAAACGCTACTATTGACTGGGTATTTTTGATATCAAGTGCCGCTACAACTAACAGTGCCATTAAATATGTTGTACTTTACGAATTTAATAAGGTTACCTTTACCTATAACTGGAAAGGATTTATTACGGTCACTCTTGGTACCGCGGTGACTCATACCACCCGAGGTTTCCGCGCGATGCGCTATCTTCACACCACTGGCACTGTCGCTGTTGCAGCGCCTGTCAGTGTTTATGCCACAGGTACTGTAACTGTCGCAGTAGCAGGAACTGTTACTCATTCAGCAACCGGTTTCCTTCCAGCCTATGTAGGATTGATGATTGGCTTTGGTACAACTGATGTAACCAAGGTTAATTGTTGGTATCCAATTATCTCAAATACAAGTACAAGTGTTTTAGTTGTATCTGGAGTTTCTAGTGCATATGCTGCTGGTACAGCTTTTGTAATTGCTTCATGTGTTGTAACAGGTACGAATACAAAGTTTGTTGATGAGGGAATCGCCGCTGGGGCAAACACTGTAAGTGCAGCTGGTTTAACTAGTGGGCTGGGAGCCCGTATGGGATTTGGCTCAACTGATCCAAATCAAATTACTCAGTGGTATCAAATTGGACAGATTAATTCAAATACCGCTATCAACCTCCTTACCACTCCTGGTGTTATTGCTGCCGGTACGCCTTATGTTATTGAGGAATTGAGGTTTGTTATTGTAACAACTGGAAATACTGCTACCAGTGGAGGGGTATTCTTACTTAAGGGCGCGGGTTATATGGATTTTAGAACTGCCGGTAACACATTTCCTACAATTGCTACAGCCGTCGATAATCAAAGAGGAGTATATTGGCTCTCTGACGCGGGAACTACTACCGGTACAAATGTAG
>CAZOGG010000042.1:0-5911 GCA_964579565.1 uncultured Candidatus Saccharibacteria bacterium
AGGAACAGGTAAAACATCAATTCTAACTCTGAGAATTGCCAATATTCTAGATAAGACAGATACATCACCAGAGAATATATTGGCATTAACATTTACCGAGTCAGGAGTATTTGCTATGAGGAAGAAATTACTTGATCTTATAGGTACCTCCGCATATAAAGTAAATATAAATACATTTCATGGATTCTGTAATGAAACAATAAAGCAATTCCCAGAGAAATTCCCAAGAATAATTGGTTCTACTTCTATTACAGAGATTGATCAGATTTCTATAATGGAGAAGATAATTGAGAATAATGATTTCTCAATCATTAAGCCATTTGGAGATATTTATTACTATATCAAACCCGCATTAAGTGAAATTAGGAATTTAAAAAAGGATGATATTAGCCCAGAGAAATTTGAGGAAATAATAGGTAAGCAACAATTTGATTTCGACAATATTCCTGACAAAGTTCATGCTAAGGGAGCTCATAAGGGAAAGATGAAGGGGGATTTCATTAAATTAAGAGATAGAATTAATAAGAACAAGGAATTGTGTAAGTTGTATTCAGAATACGAAAAGGCATTAGTTGCTAACAAATTCTACGATTTCGAAGATATGATAGTGGAGGTTGTCCGAATGTTAAGAAATGATTCTGATCTACTATTAATTCTTCAAGAAAGTTATCAATACATTCTCGCTGATGAGCATCAGGACGCGAACAATATTCAGAATGCGATTCTAGAACTATTATCTAGTTTCCACCCTAATCCCAACTTATTTATCGTGGGTGATGAGAAGCAAGCAATATACAAGTTCCAAGGCGCATCCTTGGATAATTTCCTATATTTCAAGAAAGTATATTCAGAAGCCAAGATGATTAATCTGACAGATAATTATCGTTCCACTCAGACTATACTAGACGCTTCACACTCATTGATTGAGAACAATAAGCTAATTGATGGACAACAAAGAGTCAAGTTACAATCAAAATCAAATACAACAATTGAGCCAATAAATATTTACGAATTTAATACTGGTGAAGACGAGTATAATTTCATTATTCAAGATATTAAATCGAGGATTAAGGAGGGAATTAAACCTGGAGAAATCGCAGTACTATTTAGAGATAATGCTGATGCATTCCCCATTGCTAGATTATTAAGTAGAACTGATATACCTCATATAATTGAGTCTGATAATGATATTCTCAAGAATGATGATATAAGAAAGCTATTAATAATATTTGATTGCATTCATGATTTGTCTAATGAAGAGAAGTTATCGAAGGTATTATTCATTGATTTTTTTAAGCTTAATATTATTGATATATATAAGTCTATTGAGCAATCTAGAAAGCAAAAGGTAAATTTAATAGATATCATAATTGAGAAATTCCCCGATTTAGCGAATAAACTATCTACATGGTCTAGTAAAGCCAAGAACACAACATTTATAGACTTATTCAGTATTGTTGTGAGAGAGTCTGGATATATAGATTATATTCTCGGAGAGCATGATTCTCTAGATAGAATGTCTATATTGGAAATGTTCTTTACAGAAATTAAGAATCTCATAGGTTCCAAGGGCGAGTATTTCTTATCTGATTTCATTGTACATTTGGAGAGAGTTAGAGAACATGGTATCTCAACCAAGACAAGTAAGGATTCCAATAACAAGGATGCGGTAAGACTGATGACAGCTCATAGATCCAAGGGTCTGGAATTCGATATTGTATATATTGTTGGTGCCAATGATGGACACTGGAGCAATAAGACAAAGAGGAAATATTTCTCTACTGTCGCATCTATAGAAGATAATAGTATTGATGATGAAAGAAGACTGTTCTATGTTGCCTTAACAAGAGCCAGAAAGCTTGTGAATATTAGTTATATAAAGATTAATAATGGAGGTAAGGATGTGCTTCCATGCCAGTTTATTTCTGAAATTTCCGATGAATACAAGAAGAATGTTAAATATGATGTCAAAGACAAGATTAGTAATTTCTCTGAATCTATTACACATCTAAATCATGAAATTAAGAACAAAGCCTATTTGCAAGAACTATTTCTTGAGCAGGGACTGGCAGTTACAGCACTAAATAATTATCTTAAGTGTCCTTGGGAATATTTCTTCAAGAATCTGATTAGACTACCAATGTCACAGACCAAGCATCAAATGTATGGAACCGCTATACACAATACATTACAAATTTTCTTCAATAAATACAGGGAAGAGCAGGATTTGAGCGAGGCTGAATTGATTGATCTTTTCGAATTTAATTTAAGAAGGACTCCAATGTCTACAACAGATACCAGAGATAGTCTGATAAAGGGTAAGGATACTTTGTCTAAGTATTATAATAATTACAAGGGTACATGGAATAGGAATCTGATGACAGAATACAGTATAAGAGGTGTGCATTTGAACACTGGAGAATTCGATTTAATTCTTAAGGGAAATATAGATAAAATTGAATTCTACAATGAAAGGGAGGTTAATGTGATTGATTACAAAACTGGCAAGAAGAAATCCGAGAACAAGGACAATTACAGAAGGCAAGTGATTTTCTATAAACTTCTACTTGAGTTAGATGATAAGAAGAAATACATTATGAAGTCTGGTGAATTGGATTTCATTGAATCACAAAAGAAGGAAATTATAGAAGTGACTGATGAAGATCTAGTAGAATTGAAGAAATTAATATCAGAAAAGGCCAATGAAATATATTCATTAGCCTTCTGGGATAGAAACTGTGAAGACAAGAAATGCGAGTACTGCGCCCTAAGCAAAAGCTTAATAGGTAAAGAGTAAGTCTATAGTAGCCTTAACTGTTTCTATAGGTAATGCGCCACCCATAAGTATCATCTTGGAATCTGAACTAAGTCTAATTGGGTATTCTCCTTGAGAATTCTTGTATGGTTCATAGACTTGCATAAGCTTCTCCTTTACTGATGCTGGGAATGCCTTGTCTAGAACTATGATACTTGATGGTGTTCCTTGAATTCCTATATTAACTCCATCAGTGAAATCAGATTCTACTTTCTCCTTGAACTTCTCTGTTGCTAAACAGTTATTGAAATCAGTAACATTTATTCCTGAGTATTCTGCAATCTTAGGTAATTCCTTAGGATCTAGACCTTTAGGATTTTGTCCTGTAACTGATGGTGTTATTTCATAAAGTCTGTTTGTGTATTTCCAGAACTTCTCATTACCTCCAAGTGATCCAGCACATTCCATAGCTTGTGCTTCCTTATTAGCATTTGGATGCAATATAAATCCACTAGCATCAGGCTTATCAAGTGTATAGTGTCTGTATGCCCAAGCTATATTGCCAGTTGTGCCATAATCACTCATGATCTTTCTCATAGTATTGTGAAATACCTTACAGAATGGACATGATGGATCTGAATACTCTATTATTTTGACCTTTGCATTTGGGTTGCCGATTACATAGTCTGTATTTGATAATGGCTTGACCTGAGTCTCGAATGAATCTGCTACTGCAGCTGTCTGCTTGGGAATTGATGGTGACTTAGTCCATATTATTGAAATGGCTATGATTGCACCTGCAATTACTATCGCTGTCGGAATATTTAATGGACTTGTTCTTGTTTCTTGTGTTGATTCCATACTATGTTATGCTTATGCTTAATAATATAAACAAGTATAACATATGGTATTAACATTCATAGCAATTGGGGCATTCATGGCTACATTTATGGGGGGTTTGTTGGCACTAGTATTTAGAGATAAGTTACATTTGATACTCGGATTTAGTGCAGGAGCCATTGTCGGCGTTGCATTCTTCGACCTATTACCAGAGGCAATAGAATTAGCTCAGTCTACATACGAAGTATCAACAATAACAGCATGCGTTGCTCTCGGATTTGTAATATTTATGATTATAGATAGATTCGTTGCTCCACATCATCACGACGATGATCATTGTGAGAATCTTAATCACAAGGGTAGGTTTGGTGCAGGAAGTATCTCAGCCCACAGTCTGCTTGATGGTATTGCTATTGGACTAGCATTTCAAGTGTCTCCAGCTGTAGGTATTATTGTAGCTATTGCAGTACTTACTCATGGATTCTCAGATGGAATTAATACTGTGGGATTAATACTCAAGAATGGAGGAAATAAAATTCAGGCTCTAAGATGGTTAACGCTTGATGCGTCTGCTCCTGTAATTGGTATTATTATCTCCACATTCCTAACATTTACAGAATCAGCATTGGGAATAGTTCTAGCTTTGTTCTGTGGCTTCTTCCTATACCTTGGTGCTAGTGATCTATTACCTGAAAGTCACCATCAACATCCAACTCTGTGGACTACATCTATGACTGTGTTGGGTATTGCTACACTATATATTGCTATAACCTTGGCTGGAGTTTAGGTTTAGAAAGGTAGAGTAAAGTTCATTACATTTTCCTCTACCTTCTCCCAATTTTTGGTATCTAATTTAATATCCTTTATCTGACCTCCAATTCCTAAATCCTTGTATTTTAATTTACCATTCTTCAGTGCATAATCATAAATATCCTTTGTTATCTTTACATCATCAATACAGTATTTGATTATCTTATCTATTTGACCTTCTTTCCACCAAGTTACTGCTTCAAGTCCATGTCCGCTCTTCTTGATACCCAATGTAGCTTCGGCTATTGTGTCTAGTTTGATTCTTCTGCCTAAGGATTTCTTAACCTCGGCCAATAGATCCAGACTCTTTATCTTTGTTAAATCTCCTGAATAGTACTTGTTTAATAGAGGAATATCGAAATGATCACCATTAAATGTTATTAGCATATCCGCCTGTTCAATAATAGGCCAAAGCTTAGGGAAATCCTCTTGCAAATAGCTAGTGTATTCATCCGTTAGAGAATCATGTATACATACAACAGAAATATCTAAAGCAGTAGATTCTGTAGAACCTACATCTTGGAATATATTTCTTGTTTCAATATCAAATGTAATCTTCCTCATTACCAGTCTTTAGGTTTTTGATTTTTAATTTACCTGATTTTACTTCTTCTTCTCCAATACATATTACGTTTGGAATATTCATTCTGTCTGCGTTCTTGATCTGATCGCCAATCTTTCTAAATGAGAAGTCGATTGATACTTTCTTGCCCTTATTTCTGATACTCTGAGCTAGGTCTTGGGCAAATCCCACAACATCCTTGTTCAATAGGCATAGATAAATATCTGCTGGAGAAGGCTTATTGTCTTTGTTAATCTTGCCATATGTCTCCATCAAATCTCTAGCGACAACATCCCCAGCGCCGAATCCGAATGCAGGAACCTTCTCACCGCCGAATAGGGAAAGCAAGTCATCGTATCTACCTCCGCCAAATACCGATCTTCTATTTAATGGGTTCTTGTCGAATACCTCGAAGACAATACCAGTATAATAGTCGAACCCTCTCATAAGGGTTTGATCAAATCTTGCATTTGTTATTCCTAATTTCTCAAGTGATTCAATTACAGACTCAATTTCCTTAAGTCCTTCATGCTCTTCCTTGGTTTGTTGTAGATGAGTTGTAAATTCCTCGAAGTTATTCGAATAGATTAGGGTCAGGAATTGCTGACTCTTGTCATTTAATATTTCTTGAGCTAGTAATTCGAATGTGTCCTTTGGTAATTTCTCCTTTTTGTCTATTAATTTAGAAAGCTTCTTGGCCTTATCTTCATCAAGACCGAATACATCCTTGGTGATGTAATTCATTAATTTGCGATTATTTATTCTAACTTCGAAGTCTGTAGGCTTAAGTCCATAGGCTAGAGTAATGTCATATGCCATCTGAATTATCTCCACTTCTGCTTGTAAATTATCAACGCCGAATATATCTACATTCAATTGCCAATGTTCTCTTAATCGTCCTCTCTGTGGCTGTTCATAACGGAATAGATTGGGAATTGAGAACC
>CAZOGG010000043.1:0-1349 GCA_964579565.1 uncultured Candidatus Saccharibacteria bacterium
ATTATGTTGCACCTTGGTGCTAACATTGAGATCACCCACCTAGTATTTTACTAGGCTTAATACTCTTGTAGCCTATCGAAAACATCTGCTTTATGCAGATGTTTTCGTATCTGATATAATTACATTCAATGCGCAATATCAAAATTTCAGCTATAACAATATTATTTTCAGCCTTACTTTATTATTTACATAAGTTGGCACTCGATAATCATTTATATATGCAGTTCTGGTTCTATGACATTATGATGCATTTCTTGGGTGGGGTATGTGTGGCATTGTTACTGTATTGTATGGCGGTTTTCTTTAATTGTAGATTTCTTCTTAATAAATTATCACAGATAATAATTCTTACTTTTATAATCGGCGTATTTTGGGAATTATTCGAAGTGTATTACAAGATCGCTGGTCATCCATTGAATTCTTGGGCTTACAAATTAGATACAACCAAGGATTTGATTATGGATACATTGGGTTCAGTTTTAGTATGGATTATTGTTAAGAGCAAAAAATAAAATGAGCGCAAATATTACATTCTGCAGTGGTGTTGGAAGTGTTACAGGCGCGAATTTCCTATTTGAAATTGCCGGCAAGAAGATTCTTGTTGATTGTGGCTTGATTCAAGGCGAGAAGTCAGCTCAGGCAGAGAATAGGGAGGATTTCGGTTATCAAGCAAAGGATATTGATATGTTATTTGTTACTCATGCTCATCTAGATCATGTTGGCCGAATTCCAAAATTAGTTAAAGAAGGTTTCAGTGGAACTATATATTCTACTCTTGAGACAATGTCTCTTGCTTCTCTCATTCTAGAAGATGCCGTAGGGTTACTAGAAAGGGAAGCAAATAATGATGGTGTTCTTCCAATTTATGAAGAGAAGGATATGAGGAAAGCATTAACATTGTGGAAATCAATTCCATATCATGAGGAAATCAATTTCCCTGAAGGATTCAGTGTTTATCTCAGAGATGCAGGGCATATTCTAGGATCTTCAATGATTCAATTTACCTATGAAGGCAAGAAAGTTGTATTTACAGGAGACCTTGGAAATACTCCAACTCCAATATTGAAGGATACAGAAAGTATTGAGGGTGCAGACTTTGTGATCATGGAAAGTGTTTATGGTGATAGGAATCATGAACCCAAGGATGAAAGAATCAAGAAGCTAGAAAGCGTAATAAAGGATACATATTCAAGAGGAGGAACTGTTGTTATACCCGCATTCTCGCTTGAGAGGACTCAGGTTATTCTATATGAAATAAATAAATTAATAGAGTCTAAGTCCATTCCAAATATCCCTGTTTATGTTGATTCTCCATTGGCTACCAAGGTTACAGATGTATATAGAGCAAG
>CAZOGG010000043.1:1449-5829 GCA_964579565.1 uncultured Candidatus Saccharibacteria bacterium
TCGGCAGGCATCTTATGGATGGAGAGAAAAAGGTTCAAATCCATGGAAATGAAATTCATGTAAGAGCAAAGATCGAGACAATTCTAGGTTATTCATCACATAAGGATTCTGATAATCTAGTAGATTTCGTATCTACAGCTCAGAAATCAGTCAAGAATATATTTGTTGCGATGGGTGAGCCTAAGGCTTCATTGTATCTAGTGCAGAAGATAAAAGACTATTTAGGATTAAATGCTATGTATCCGGAGAGGTTGAAGAAATATGAGTTGTGGTAGGGGTTAGGTCGTATCTATTTACTTTTATACTAACATGTGGTATATTTTTGCTGGGTTGGGTTAACAAACAATTGAACCTTTAAACAATTCGAAAATGCCTATCATCGAAGTCTTATTGGCTCTGTGTTACATTCTGATTGGTTGTATTCTGTCAGTGCCATACAACTACCTGGCGGGTGGGGGCATGAACAGTTTCATGTTGTCCGCCGTGATCGCTCCTGTTGGAGCCGTCGTACTTTTCATCGCCCACACAGTGGAACGAGTAATGGCTCGTAACGAGCATAGTCAAGCTCGATTGCGAGGTGGGTGGTTTTTCTGGGGAGTGGTTACCTACCTGTGTCTTCCCATCATTTTCAATGGAGTCTCACTCCTTCTGAATTCGATGGGCTTTGGCAAGGTGGGCTACTATGTCCATGAGTTTCGGTATGCGGCATTGCTCTTAGTACCACTTCTACTCATCACCATTTGTTTCGTGATGATGGGAGTCAAAAGCATTCTGGGAAAATTCAAGGTGAATGCAAAACCTCCTTCCAGTACGCCACCGGGTGATATCGGTACTGGACGCGAAGGATGCGCTCAAGAGGAAAAGGGTAAGGACCGAGACATCGGCCCCTACACCCTTCAAACGTCAACTGTCTGAAATATGACAGTCACAATCGAGTCCTGTGGAATGAAATCCACAGGACTCTTTTTTATTTTCTATACTACAGTGACATCATTTAAAAGACTTACAACACACAAAATAATCCCTCGGAACTTCACAGGGTTATTTGAAGGAGTATAATTTCTATATATTTTACTAATCTAATTTAAATCAAAATTTATGAAGAATAATAAGATTGAAAATAAAAAATCACAAATTATTATATACAAGACTGAAGATGGGCAGACTAAGATAGATGTGCGTTTTGATGGTGATACCGTATGGCTTACCCAAAATGCTTTGGCTGATTTATTTCAGACGACTAAACAGAACATAAACCTACATGCACAGAATATCTTTGAAGAGGGTGAAATGAGTAAAAATCGAACTGTCAAGGATTACTTGATAGTTCAAAAAGAAGGAAATAGAGCTATTTCTAGAGATGTTGAACATTATAATCTTGATCTAATAATTTCCATTGGTTACCGTGTAAAAAGTCCAATCGCGACCGCTTTCCGCCAATGGGCAACTGCTAGACTGAGTGAATATATTGTTAAAGGTTTTGTAATGGACGACGAAAGACTAAAGAACCCTGATTTACCCTTTGATTACTTTGAAGAACTATCTCAACGCATTTCTGATATCCGCACATCAGAGAAAAGATTTTATAGAAAGATTACAGATATTTATGCAACAAGTGTTGACTATGATCCTACGGACGAGAAGAGTATTAATTTTTTTAAAACTGTGCAAAACAAAGTTCACTATGCAATTACAGGCAAAACCGCAGCAGAGATAGTAGCTAGTAGAGTAAATAGTAAAAAGAAAAATATTGGACTAACTAATTTTCGTGGTATTAAACCTACAAAAGAAGAAATTTTAATAGCTAAGAATTATTTAAATGAGAAGGAACTTCTAGTTCTTAATAACCTAGTAGAACAATATCTGATATTTGCTCAAGGACAAGCTATGCAGAGAATTCCAATGTATATGAAGGATTGGATTGATAAATTAAATAGTTTTTTGCAGATTAATAACAAAAATATTCTAAAAGATGCAGGAAAGATTTCTCACGAATTAGCCGAGGAAATTGCTCTAAAGAATTTTGATGAATACAAAAAGAAAGAATCAAAAAATTTAGATGATAGTTTCGATAAGGAAATAGAGAAGATTCTAAAAGCTAAGAAGAATAAATAATTACCCAACCTTCTTCACAATAGCCTCGAATGACTTAGGATTCTCTGCTGCTAGGGTAGATAGGATCTTTCTGTCTAATGCAATATTTGCCTTCTTTAGATTACCTATAAACTTACTGTATGAGTACTTCTCATTAAGATTTCTTAATGCAGCGTTGATTCTTACATTCCAAAGGTTTCTCATATCACCCTTCTTGTCTCTTCTGTGTGCGAAAGCATAAGATCCAGCATGTGAAATAGCTTCATAAGCATTTCGCTCTTTCTTACTTCTTGCGAATCTATAGCCCTTAACTTGGCTTAGTATATTTCTTCTTGTTTTTAGTGCGTGTACACCTTTCTTTACTCTTGACATGGTATTTTATTTAATTAATTATGCATTTATTAGGAAACGACTCTTCTCCTTGTTTGTCATTGAGAATTCCATTCCTCGCTTCTTGGATAATTGAGATCTTCTACTTTCCTTTGAATTGAAGTGGTTTTGACCCTTTGAACGAGCAATGATCTTGCCATTTCTTGTTACCTTAAGTCTTTTTAAAAATGATTTGTTTGTTTTCATATTATTAATTATGCTTTTTTCTCAATTACCGCAGAAAGTCCCTTTAACCCCTTTGTAGGTGGTACTGCGACTTTATATTCTACTGTTATAAGCTTTAGGATTCTCTCCATTCTTTCCTTAAGAAAGTTAAAGTCCATAAACTTAGATCGTCCTACGAGATATAGATCAATTTTGACTCTATTTCCATCTTTTAGCCATTCTGAGGCCTTTTTGGCTTTGAGTTCTAGATCGTGCTCTCCTGTGCCGATTTTAACCTGAATATTCTTTAATTCTGACGTCTGAGTGCGAGATTTTGCAACCTTCTGCTTCTTCTTTTCGTCATACTGAAATTTACCATAATCCATGATTTTTGCAACTGGGGGAGTGGCATTTGGGGAAATTTCGATAAGATCAAGGTTTCTAGCCTGTGCCTGCTTAATTGCCTCTGCTAGGGTAATAACGCCAAGATTCTCACCATCATCTGTGATTACTCTTAGCTCTGGAGCCTTTATATATTGATTAATCCTTACTCTTTGGGTACTCATGTATTAGAACATATTTATAGCATAATTTTTTTTCTATGTCTAGAAAAGACTTCTGATAAGCTTAATGAAAATGCCTGCGAATTTCTCTAGCCAGTATCTTTGATTCCATTGTTCTAATGTTATTTCCTCACTATTTAATAAATCAGTATTGAAATGGGATTTCAATTGCTCTGAGAATTCCTTATTAGAACTAATTAAATTAGCTTCGAAGTTATAGAGTAAACTTACATGGTCAATATTTAATGTTCCTACGCTAGTCCATTCATCATCTATTACAACTGTCTTAGCATGTAGCATTCTATTCTTGTAAATAAATATTTTGATTCCGGATTTCAGTATTGTATGGAAATATGTTCTGGCAGCTAGATCAACGAAAGTATGATCTGATCTCTCTGGTATAAGTATCTTAACCTCGACACCTCTTTCCGAAGCTGATTTCAATGCTCTAGTGATTCTATGTGTTGGTACGAAGTATGGAGTAGTAATGTATACGCATTTCTTAGAACTTCGAATTGCATCGACTAATTGATTATATAGTCTTCTGTGACGGGGAAGTGGATTATTACTTATATATCTGAATTCCAAATCAGTTGGTAGATCACGTTTAATTCTAAATAGCTTTTTCTTCTGTGATCTATCCCACATTCTTTCAAATGCCTTTTGCATATCCTTTACTACTGGACCTTCAATTCTTACATTAGTCTCTCTCCAATCCTTGGTTCTTTCCCAAATACAAATACTTCCTGTCAGTGCCACTCTGCCATCTACAACAAGTGTTCTTCTGTGATTTCTGAAATACCAAGACTTATAATTAGGCACATCGAGAAAGTCTGGCAGAAGAGTTTTGAAAAATAGTAACTCAATGCCTTTCTGCTTCAAATTTTCAATAGTGTCATTACCAAAGAATGAGAAGCTACCAGCAGCATCCCAGATGAATCTAACCTTCACACCTTCCTTGGCCTTTCTTGAACATGCATCAATTAGTCTATTGCCGAAATTATCTGAGACAAAGATAAACTGCTCCAAATCTATAGTCTCAGTAGCTGATTCGCAGGCTAGAATCATTGCATTCAATGCTTCTTCAGTTGAGGTATATATTTCCCAAGTTGACTTGTTCATTATGTATAAAGTATACGCTAAATTTGATTTTGTAGTAGTATGATAGGAGAAAGAGAGGTGGATATGA
>CAZOGG010000044.1:0-2231 GCA_964579565.1 uncultured Candidatus Saccharibacteria bacterium
ACCCTTACTATCATTACTAATAAGTAGTGCAATTACAAAGTACCTGTCTTTTGTACCTAAATCCCCAGATTCATCAATAAAAATTGTTATCATTGTTTTACTCTAACAAATCAGTTATTAAGAAAAGCTTAAGAAAAGTACCAAAAATCACCAGTGCAACATGAAATTAAATTAATTTCAAGAGTTTTAACTAATATGCTAATATAAAAGAATAAGGGCATTTATTTTGCCAAATTAGTTCAGTGGCAGAACACTACTTTCGTAAAGTAGGAACGTGAGTCCGATTCTCACATTTGGCTCACAGAATAATTAATATGGATTCAAAGCAAAAAACACAAAATAGAATAGAGGAAATTGAAATTGCAATGCAGGCGGGTGACTTCTGGTCTAATCCTGGTAAGGCTCAAGCAATGATCAAGGAACTTCAAGATCTTAAGGATGCGCTTCAGGGTATTGGTAAATTCGATAAGGGAAATGCGATAATGACTATATTTTCTGGTGCTGGAGGTGATGATGCGGAAGACTTCTCTGCAATTCTGTATAGAATGTACAGGAAGTTCGCTGAGAGAAACGGTTGGGGAATGGAGCTTATTCATTCACATGAGAATGATCATGGTGGTTATAGGAATATTACTGTCGAATTTGTTGGCAAGAATGTCTATGGAACATTAAAGAATGAAAGTGGCGTGCATCGTCTGGTCAGAATTTCTCCATTCAATGCCAAGCAACTTCGCCATACTTCTTTCTCAATGGTTGAAATAATACCAAAATTCGAAAAGACTAATAGTGCTGATCTCGAAATTCCTGATAAAGACTTGGATATATCCATTGCTAAGTCAGGTGGACCTGGAGGTCAGAATGTTAATAAGAGAGAGACAGCAGTAAGAATAGTTCATAAGCCTACAGGATTATCTGTTCATGTAACATCCGAGAGGTCTCAAGCTCAGAACAAGGAGAAGGCTCTGGATATTCTCAAGGGTAAATTATTCAAGCAAATGGAAGAAGAAAGAATAGCTAGAGAGAAGGGAATGTATATTAGCAAGACCACAGCCATTGAGTGGGGTAATCAGATTCGTTCTTATGTTTTCCATCCTTACAAAATGGTTAAGGATCATAGAACAAATGTTGAAACATCCCAAGTTGAGAAGGTGTTGGATGGTGAATTAGAAGAATTTATTGAAGCTGAGAAGGATATGATATAATTATTGCTATGATTTATTTCGATAAGGTTTCAAAAATATATCCAGACGACTCTATTGCTTTAGACCAAGTCAGCTTTGGCGTGGAGCCCAATGAATTCATTACTATTGTTGGTCATTCTGGAGCCGGCAAGACCACTCTTATCAAGATGCTTATTGCGGAAGACAGACCAACTGAGGGTGCGGTGTTCTTCGAATCTGCCAATATTCACAGACTAAGGAAGGGGGAAATGAACAAGCTAAGAAGAAGAATTGGTACAGTATTCCAAGATTTCAGACTTATACCTAACAAGACAGCTTATGAGAATATTGCATTTGCAATGGAGGCAGCTGGAAGAACAGATGCTGAGATAGCTTCAGATGTGCCACATGTACTTGAGCTTGTGGATCTTGGTAATAAGATATGGAATTTCCCTCATGAACTTTCTGGAGGAGAGAAGCAGAGAGTTGCTATAGCTCGAGCAATTGTTACTCAGCCGGATATAATCATCGCTGATGAGCCAACTGGTAATCTAGACCCTATTAATACATTTGAAATAATAAAGATCTTGCAGAAGATACATAATCTCGGAACTACCGTTCTTCTGACTACACATAATAAGGGAGTTGTTGATGAGGTAAATGGCCGAGTCATTACAATGGAGAAAGGCAAAATTATTCGCGACGATAAAGATGGTAAATATATATTATGATATTCACACATTTCAAAAGAATAGTTAGATCTGGATTTATAAATTTTTGGAGAAATGGCTTCTTGTCTTTCTCTGCTATTGTTGTAATTACGCTATCTCTTGTTGTGTTTGGTGCATTAATATTCGGATCTGCATTCGGTAGAGCATTGATAACTGAGGTTAAGAATAAAGTAGATATAAATGTATACTTTGTTCTTGATGCAGAAGAAACTGATGTCCTGTCTCTCAAGAAGACTATAGAGAATTTGCCTGAGGTTGATAAGGTTGAGTATATTTCTAGAGCTCAGGCCCTCTCTGATTTCAAAAGTAAATGGAAAGACAATACTCTTATTCTTCAAGG
>CAZOGG010000044.1:2331-5693 GCA_964579565.1 uncultured Candidatus Saccharibacteria bacterium
AGGCCCTCTCTGATTTCAAAAGTAAATGGAAAGACAATACTCTTATTCTTCAAGGTCTAGATGAAATCGGCGACAATCCTTTCCCTGCAGTACTCAATATTAAGGCCAAGGAACCTTCTCAATACGCAGGCATTGCTCATTTCCTAGATAGCAAGAATTCTTCTAATAAAGATGGAATTAGTATATTGGAGAAGGTAAATTATAATCAGAACAAATTGATAATTGAGAGATTGGGCAGAATTATACCCGCAATAGAGAAGGTGGGATCAATCATTGCGATTCTACTCATTGTGGTTGCTATGATAATTACACTAAATACTATTAGACTAATTATATTTACTGCAAAGGATGAAATATCAGTTATGAAGCTTGTGGGTGCGTCTAACTTCTATATCAGAGGTCCATTCGTTGTGTCAGGAATTATGTATGGACTATTCTCATCTGCTTTGACCTTGGTTATTCTTGGAGCATTCGCTTATTATAGTGATTTATTGATTCTGAAATTAGCTGGAGTACAAGGTGCTAAGGACTTCGAATTACTTGTAAACATTTTCTCTTCATATTTCATTGGTAACTTCGCACAGATATTCTCACTCATTGTTGGCTCTGGTGTTATTCTAGGTGCTATATCTAGTTATATCGCCGTTAAGAGATATTTGAGAATTTAAAAGACGCATTTGAAATGCGTCTTTTCGATAATTCTACCCACTCCTCATGCTGAAGTCAGGTAGTGTGCTTATAAGGATACACAATGGTTTCAGGAATCCAGTGCTTGAATTCAATGATGACATTATGATTCTGCATGTCTGCAGAACTATCCTCGCCAGGCCGATTGGCATCAATTTCAAGAGTTCCACAAATTATGTGTGGCGACAGAGACCTGGCATCTCCCCTTTGGATTGATTCAACATGAAATCCTGAGCTGGCCTGAGAATAATTTTCGTTCAGATCAAACAGGTCGTATATTCGCATTCGAGTACCTGTAGCCAAATGAACACAGTACACTTCTAATTGTGGATTCGAGCGGATTGTGTGTGTTGGTGCAGTTCTGGGATTGAGATCAGTGATATTAATCATTTTTTTCCTAGTTGTTGTCCAGTAAAGGATATTACAATATTTTGTATTTTAGTCAAGTAAATAATACCGCGGAGATATTTGAGAATTTAATTCAATTTGGTACAATGGTTTTTATGAAAGATAAAAACCAGAAAGGAAATCATAAATACATTTTCGTTGTAGGAGGTGTAATGTCAGGAGTCGGTAAGGGAATAGCAACATCATCAATAGGTACAATTCTAGAAGGAAAGGGATACAAGGTAAATCTAGTAAAGATCGATCCATATTTAAACGTCGACGCAGGAACAATGAACCCCACCGAGCATGGTGAGGTTTTTGTTTTGAATTCTGGTCTTGAAACTGATCAAGATATGGGAAATTATGAAAGATTCCTTAATCATGATCTTACAAATGACGATTATATGACTAGTGGAATGATATATAAGCATGTAATTGATAAAGAGAGAGCATTGGAGTATAAGGGTAAATGCGTCGATTCAGATAATGTTCGTGAGGAGATTGTTAGAAGAATCGAACACTCTGCTAAGTTGAACGCTAGTGACATTTCCATTGTTGAGATTGGTGGAACTATCGGTGACTATCAGAATATTATGTTTATTGAAGCTGCGCGTGTACTCAAGCTTCGCCATCCCAAGGATGTGATATTTATTATGGTTTCTTTCCTTCCAATTCCGAACAAGATTGGGGAAATGAAGTCAAAGCCTACTCAGAATGCCATCAAGCAACTTAATTCTTGTGGTGTTCAAGCAGACTTTATTATCGCAAGAAGTGAAGTTCCAATTGATGAGAAGAGAAAGGAGAAATTAGCATTTACATGCAATGTTCTTAAGGAGAATGTTATAGCTGCTCCAGATATCGAAAGCGTTTATGATGTTCCATTAAATTTCGAAAAGGATAAATTAGGTGAAGTATTGCTTAAATCTCTAAATCTCAAGAACAAGAAGTCGCCTGGTCTAGTAGAATGGGCTAAATTCGCCAATGCTATCAAGAACAGCAAGAAGGAAGTTAATGTTGCAATTGTTGGTAAGTATTTCAATACTGGGGATTTTATTTTAACTGATGCTTACTTGTCAGTACTCGAAGCTATCAAGTACTCTGCTTGTTCTCAGGGTGTGAAGGCTAAGATAAGTACTATCAATGCTATTGATTTCGAGAAGGCAAAACCTGATTATTCGATTCTCAATAAATATGACGGCATTCTTGTCCCAGGTGGATTCGGTGAGACGGGTATTGAGGGAAAGTTAAATGTAATTAGATATGCACGAGAGAACAAAATTCCATATTTCGGTCTTTGTTATGGTATGCAATTAATGACAATTGAATATGCTCGTAATGTTCTGGGACTTGATGGTGCGCATACAGCAGAGATAGATCCCAAGTCAAAGCATGTTATTATAGACATAATGCCAGATCAGAAGAAGAAGCTATTGGACAAGGATTATGGAGGAAGTATGAGACTTGGTCGTTATGAAGCAAGATTGAAGAAGGGTACTATAGCTCGTGATGCATATGGTAAGGATATTATTTTCGAAAGACATAGACATAGATATGAGGTTAATCCGGCTTATGTAGAAAGTCTAGAAAAGGCAGGATTAGTATTCTCAGGTGTCTCTCCAGATCACAGACTTTGTGAAATAGCAGAATTACCTGTATCTGTGCACCCATTTTTCCTTGGTACACAATTCCATCCGGAGTTCCTAGCTAGGCCATTAGATCCACATCCTTTGTTTACAGCATTCATAAAAGCGGGGATTAAGAGAAATAAAAAATAGATTTATACTTATGACATATAACAGAAAGGGTGGGTTTACTCTTATAGAACTTTTAGTCGTTATCTCTATAATAGGCTTACTATCAACAGTTGTATTAGCCTCAATGAGTTCAGCAAGAAGTAAAGCTAACCTTTCAAGAACAAAGCTTGAATTTAGATCTTTTGAAAGAGCTCTGACTTATTACCTCATGGACAACAACTATTCATATCCACCAGATATAGCAAGAGACCTTCCTGCAGCTTTTACATCGTATCTTACGACTGGTTCATGGCCACGCCCATCTTGGCCTGGCAGTTATTATGACTGGGATAATTGGGATGACCCAGACCATGTAGGACAAAAGATTTATCAAGTCAGTGTAAGATTCTGTCCAGCTGGTGGAAATCTTTCTACCTGTAAATTTCCGAATGAGTCATGGGCAAGTGGTTTTAGCGTCAACAGTGCTCTATACTACTGTGTCTCTGGTTATTGTAGATCGCACGTAGATGAACCTATGTCATACCCAGGATATTG
>CAZOGG010000045.1:0-5624 GCA_964579565.1 uncultured Candidatus Saccharibacteria bacterium
TGCTTAATTAACCCTTCGATTAAACTTGGTATCTTATTTTTTCTATTACCAAAAATATATGTTCTATTTACATTCTGTCTTAACATATCCTTCATATCATTATATTTTTTTACTGGTAGAACAGCCACTCTTTTAAAGAAATTATCTTTATCATTCATTTTTTCAATGATGTCTTCACCGTTTAATACTTCTGATTTTCTAAGATCAAAATAAGAAATTCCTTTTAAGTATCCGCACTCTTTTTCTTCCCATTCATCTTCTCTTACCCATAAAGTAATATCTAATATGCAGTTAAAATAATCACCATCAGAGACAAAAAATATAAACATATTCAATAAGGGTTTTTTATGACAAAAAAGTTTATATTTTCTTTTAATTTTTCCAGTTGGATGTTCAATTTCTTTGGATTTTTCATCAGAATAAACTCCTCTTTCATTTATTCTTAAAGAAAGTAGCATCTCGTCTGAAAACATAAGGCTTAAGCATTAAGTTCTAGTTCACAATTTAGTTTTTCGTTTCCTCCTAAAGTTGCTCCAATTTTTTTCATTGGTCTAGTTTTGTATGCTAAATCAGTTAGTGCTTTTGCACCATGACCTCTCATCACATCCAACACTTCGTTAATGACATTTTTTGATTCTTCATTTAACAGATCGTATTTTGTGTCAGTAATATCTTCATTGAGACTATATGTTATATATTCATTATTAGTTGTCGTATAGCTACTATGCTCAGAAAGCCTTTTTTTAGAAACTAAAATCTTTAAACAAGGATATATTACCTCATCAAACGGGCCATAAGTATATCTTATATATTTAAAATCTGAAATCTTAGGTAGACCTTTCTCAAGACTTGTAAGATCAATTAAATAACATAATTTCATCAGTTCTGTAACTCCAGAATTTGGGCGCCTTTCAAGAATATAACTAAGAAGTTGCATATTTTTCTCTGATGGATTTAAGATCATAATAAAATAATTATAACTTACATCAAACTTGGATACAACCACTTTATATTGGCCCCAAATACAGACTAATTATCTTTTTGTAATATAAATACAAATTAAATATACAACCAAAGATGGTATGCCTATAGATAATGTCATAGGTAAATTACCATTAGGTAAATAACCTATGGTAAGTCCGAGGCCAACAGAACACAGGAACTCTAATATTGTAATAAAAAGGTGGTCCTTTAGCTTCTGTTCTAGGAGAATATACTTCTTCTCAATCTCTTGTTTTTCTACACGAATTGTCTCTGATTCATCTTGAGTCTTCTTTAGTGATGCCTCTAGGCTATTTATTTTTTCGGACATCATCTTATATGCAGTTGTTGTTGACTGTTCTTTCTTAGTTAAGTGATTATCTTGTTTTCGCTTATTCACCATATTATTTAAATAGATTTACTGGTGTAAGCGGTGACCAACCAAAATTTTTTAATGGTTTTAGATAAGGTATTTGAGGTATTGCTGGAATTGGTGGTATCTGAGGTATTGCTGGAATTGGTGGTATCTGAGGTATTGGAAAAATTGGTGACGGGAAATCTCGTGAATAATTACAGAAAGCAATAACTTGACCATGTAAATCTCTAATTACATAACCTTCTATCCAACCACAATGTTTACCTGAATAATTATAAATAATTTGATTATTACTAACATATCCTAAATTATTGCCATGACGATCAATAAATCTGCCATTTTTATCAAGAATTATTTGAGGAACACCATATCTATCATAAAACCAAATATCATTCATAGTGAATATATATTAACATTTTTTTAAATCTAATGAATATAAACTCACTATTTTGCTAAAACAATAAACTCATCGAGTACTAATTCTGGAAACCTGTATTCCTCAACCCACTCTATTACTCGAAAATCGTTCGTTAATGCGAGCATTTTGTGAACATGTGAACGTTGTGAACTATTTGGAGATAGGTATTTGTCTATCTAGTTTTGTGTTTCACTAACAGATTAAATGTACCTACGAAATACTTGACAGACACAGGATAGTATGCCAATATTGTTAAATAAATAGCTCGTTAAAATTACTTGAATTCGTCATAGCAGAAAGTGGCTCAACGCTGTGGGCCTTTCTCCGCCATGACGAAACACATGACGTGTTAGTCCTTCGACAAAGACACTACCCGATAAAACAACATATGCTGAATTTCAGAACCTTCAGTTTGCCGTTTAAAAAAGGCGGTAGCACCACATTCCATGCTGGTTCTATGTGGCCAGCCAGCAACTCCAGGTTCGTCCTGGCGAAATCGCAGATGACTCAACAAGAAGCATTCTTGGGTGAACCAAAACCAGAATCAGTTCTACAAATCATGCAGTCACACTGGCTAAATTACTCGCATCACAGTGGCATGGTCAGAAATGCGACTCCTGATGAAGCCAGGGAGTTCATGAGGCTATTTGGAAGTGATTCTTGCGTGGAACACGGCAGAATAGTCTGTGGAAATTCTTTGCTGGACTGTACGGGGGGACTCACACCTTTCAATACACCGCAAGGTTGTATTGGCAGGAGTAAATTTGATTACCGAGAACCCTATTTCAGGCACGAATTTGAACTTCTGCTGGTAATCGATCAGCGCCAATAATCACCCGCCCCTTCAAAGAGCCGACCCCAATGGCACTTGTTGGGGCGGTCTTTTTTTATCCAAATTTAATATTTCTCATCCCCTCCCCACTCAATTTAACCAAAGGATATATCCTAAATAGTTCGGTAAAGATGTAAAGTGGGAGCATTTGACTTATAATGACTTAGAGATGTATACTATACACATCACCACGAAAAAGCTCCTGTGAGGCCCGTCCTTACAGGGCCTTTTTCTTTATATGATTATATTCAATTTTAGTTCTCGCTTCATCAAGAAAAATAAGATACTTTTCTGCATTTGTATTAATCTTCTTAAGTAGAGCTGAATATCTTTTCTGATCAGGTATAATAACAGCTTTAAGTTTTTTATTATCTCTCAGATATTCGGCCAAACAGTAAAAATCACCATCTCCAGAGACAATGACAGCTTTAGAGTAGTTACCATACTCAATCATTGAATGAAGAACAAGTTCAGCGTCACAGTTCCCTTTTGTAGAATTGTCTTTATAGACCAAAGTTGGTTTGAAAATGACAATATATCCATCTTCCTGAAGTTTCTTGTACATTTGTTGATTACCTTCAACATATCCTATAAATATGTATGCCTTCTCTATCTTGTATTTATCTTTTAAAAAAATCCTAAATTTAGTAAAATCAATTTTCCATCCTTGATTTTTGATGCCAAGATAAAGATTTTGACTATCAATAAAAGCATAGTTATTTTCTTCTGATGTCATATTGTTGTACATAATATCACATTTGTGGAGATATTATTTTCATCCCCTCCCCACTCAATTTAACCAATGGATATATCCTATATAGTTCGGTAAACATATAAAGTGGGGAGTAAATTTGACAGAAGCCAATCCGCATACTAATCTAATTTTAGAAGTCTTTCGTATGGATTGGCTTTGAAAGGAAGCCTTGGTGGTCCTTAAACCAGACACCTAAAAAATAGTAAAATGTCACGATATAAAGCCGTGGACATCGTTGCGCCAAACACTGAGGTGTTATCGCCGCACACGATGCATGTCACATTCAACCGTGCAGCAAGAACGGTAGGAGGATTAGACTCGTTGGTCAACACAGAAAAAGGAGCCGTAGTGTGTGCAAGCAACAGTGCAACAGACTTTTGGTTCCGCTGCCGCAGCCTTGATGCTGCAGCGGAAATTCTGGAGAAGTACCATAATGGAGACTTTCTGTCCCTGAAATGGTACAGAGAAAAATCTTAGCCTTGCTCACTTAGGCAACCCGTCACCAACACAGATTCGTCTGCATGTTGGGGCGGGTTTTTCTTTTTTTATTATCCAACTTATCCTTTGTTACCAACATTAATCAATTGTATAATTATACTATTATAATTAGCTGAAATATTATTTCATTATGATAAATATAGAAATTATTGAATATATCAAAAGACAACTTCAAATGGGTGATACTCAAGAAAAAATTAAAAGTGATCTTCTAGCTAATGGTTGGACTGACGCAGACATAAATGAAGCTATGATATCTATAGTACCACAAAATATACCAATAATGGCACAATCTAATGAAATTAAAAGTCCACGTAAAATATCCTCTATCATCTCAATAATTATTATTCTAGTACTGATAGTTAGTACAGTATTTGCTTATAAAATCTATAAAAATAAAACTCACTTAATTACTACCGACTCAACAGAGAAGGTAAATACAGAAATGGCTTTTGAAAATAATAATGTCGAAGTTGTACCTATTGATAATATTAATAAGGTTGATAATTTAGAAAATAGTTCTAATTCATCTTTAGTATCTAGTGATTTGTGGACTATCTATGACAGGATGACTCTCGCATTAGAAAACAAAGATGTTAAGTCTTTCAATGCTGTCTCATATACACAAGTAACACCAGATCAAGCGTCAGAATTTAGTCAGATAGCTCCATTTCTACATGATCAAAATTTAAAGACGGTTAAAAGCAACTATATCAATAAATGGCAGGATGAGAAGCAAGCTATATATTCTACAAATCCACAAAAGGATGATGGTACTGAGGCTTATAGATATAAACAAGGAATCGTTATGTTCATTAATAAAGATGGTTCATGGAAAGTACTCTCAAGCGGTACAGAAATAGGTTGGAATGTTTTGAAGAAAGGAACAAATAATACTGCAGCTCAAATCGAAAAGGAACTACAAGCCATGTTACTTGATTCCGACAAGGACGGTCTCACAAATCAAGATGAAATCTGTGGAGGTGCTAAACAGTATGATACCAAATGTATTAAAACTGATCCAAATAAAAGAGACACGGACGGAAATGGATTGTGGGATGGTATAGAAGCAGCTTTGAGGAAATAGAAAACATTCAACAATGAAAGTAGTTTTAATTAAACCAAATTTAACACTCAGCAATTACAGCCCCATTCCGAGAACATTATCCGAGCTTTTCCTATTATTTGTAAATATATTACCGCTATTTGGAATTTGGTTCTTGGATTGGAAATTGTCAGACATATTTATACTGTATTGGGCAGAAAGTCTAATTATTGGTTTTTACTGGTTCACCAAATTAGTAACCGCCTTTATTCTTGATAAAAATAGATGGCAATGGTTCCCTATTTTCGTATTCTCATTTTTCTTCTTTCTAATTCATTTCGGTGGATTTATGTTCGGTCATCTAATGATGATAATGTCATTGCTCATTTATCGTGGTACTCAAACAGATTTAAATTTTATTTTATCTGCTACTCAGAATTCCTTAATGGCTTTAATTGTTCCATTGATATTTCTCTTTATCAGTCATGGTTTCTCCTTTATACAGAACTTTATTCTTAAAAAAGAATACAAAGTTGAAAATGACAAAAATAGCAAAATGCAATCTGTACCACCATATGGAAGAATTATAGTTATGCATTTATCAGTATTTCTAATTGCTTTTCTAATAAATACAGGTAAATTCCTAGCACCCTTCTCTGCAATACTTATAATCATTACCAAAATCATTACAGATCTAAGAGGACATAGAATTGAGCATAG